>CBCPNE010000080.1:0-7374 GCA_965120435.1 uncultured Clostridia bacterium | reverse complement strand
AACGCAAGCTTGAGAAAGTGCAGACAGAAATTCAGTGCGAGAAAGGCAAACAGCACCCAGTACTGCGTCTTTTTGCTCCTGCGCCTCAGCGCAAAGTAAAGCGCGAGAAAGATTGCAACGCATACGGCGGGATATATAAAATAAAAAGCACTGAAATATTCGATAGTCATAATCTGAACCCCGGACGCCCGAAGAGCCGGCCTGAAAAAACTGCCGCCCCCGCGACGGAATTAAGCGAACAGCGTCGTAATATTCTGCCGTAAAAGCACCCTTTTCATAAGTAATACAGACACAGTTTCACAGAATAATACTGCTCCTGTAATATAAACTTAATATAAATAATAAAAAAATACACAGCCGCCGCAAAAAAATTTGGCAACTGTGCACATATGTATATCTGTTTTTCTGTCTGTTACTGTATGCGCCCGCACAGCTCTTCCACAAGGCTGTCGAGCACGGAAAAATATTCCCTGAACGTCTTTGAGCAGACCTCCGCATTATCTATAACTACGCCCTCCGTCCTGAGGCCCGTCACGGCAAAACTCATCGCCACGCGGTGGTCGCCGAAAGTATTTATATGCGCCGGGCGGGGACTTGACGGAAATATTTCCACTCCATCCTCCGTCTCCCTGCATTCAACGCCCATAGCCGCGAGGTTTTTGCAGATTGCGGCTATTCTGTCACATTCCTGCCCGCGTATATGCGCAATTCCGCATATCTTAGTCGGCTTTGAAAAGTAGGGCGCTATCGCCGCAAGTGTGAGCGCCTGGTCGGAAAAGGCGGACATATCCACCTCGCCGCCGTCAAAACCGCTCTGCATAAGCCTTATAAATTCCGCGTCCCCCTGCATACTGTGCGGCATAACTCCGCTTACGGTAATTTCTGTGCCGAGTATGCGGTTGATTGCATAGAAGTAGCACGCCGCGGACAGGTCGGGTTCTATTTCGTATTTGCGCGCCGCGTACCTGCCGTCTATCCTGTAGACGCCGGGGCGCTCCTCTTCAACGTTCACCCCGAACGACCACATCATATCTGCGGTCATATGCACATATTTCATACCGTGCGCCCCTTCGGCCGTTATCTTAAGGCCGTTCTTTGCGCAGACGGCGGTCATCATCAGCGCGGACAAAAACTGACTGCTCTTGCCTATGTCCACGGTTATATCAGGTTCGGGGGAGGAAGTTCCCCGCACAATGAAAGGGAAACAATCCGCCCTTTCAAGAAATTCAAACTTTGCCCCGGCCGCCTCCAGCGCGCGTATCAGCGGGCCTATGGGGCGGGCCTTCATCTGTTCGGAAGCCCTGACGGTGAATTCGCCGTCGGAAAAGGCCAGAAGCGCGGTGATAAAGCGGGCCGCCGTTCCCGCGCTGCCGACGTACACCTCTCCGCGGTCAACGGGCAGGCGCCCGCCGCAACCCTGCACGGTGAGGGTGGAGCCGTTTAAATAAGACTTTATTCCAAGACAGTTTATGCAGTCCAGAAAGGTGGCGCAGTCGTCGGAGTTCTGTACGCCGTACAGCACGGACGCGCCGTCCGCAAGCGCAGAGATTAACAGCGCGCGCGCCGTAATGCTCTTTGAGCCGGGAACTTTCACCGCAGCCCTTTTGTTTTTAATTTTTCCTGAGATGAACGGCACGGCGTAATCCATAACTCCTCCCGTATGCAAGCCTGTGCAAAGGCGCATATATTCAGGTGATTATATGCGCATATTTTTATTGAAATTTCAGTTACCGGACAAAAACGACGCGGAATATGCCGCGGCAATCATATTTTTCTGCGGCGAAGAATGTCCCCCGCAGACAGGGAGTACGGGCATTTTATCCTGTAAACTTCCTGCACGAGCTTGCAGTCGGTAACCCGTTCGCCGCGGCTGTCGTAAACTTCTTCCACGACAAAGCTTTTGCCGAAGTTTTCTGAAGGGGACAGCACTTCGAGGGCGTCTCCCGCGCGGAATCTGCTGCGCATTTCCACATATATGAAGCCGTCTCCGCCGCCCGTCACGTTGCCCGTATATTCACATTCGCCCCTGGCCTGGCTGTCCGCATAGTTTACGGTTGAACCGTTTGCCCCGAAGGCGTAGGCCGTGGTATAGGCGCGGTGCGCGGCGGCCGAAAGTTCGCGCTCAATCACGGGGGAATAGCCGCCGTCCATACATCTGCGGTAGGCGTTTATGACGGTGGCGAGGTAATATTCGCTCTTCATCCGCCCCTCTATCTTAAAGGAACAAATGCCCGCGCGTTCAAGCTCCTGAAGGTGGGCGGACATATTCAGGTCCTTTGAATTGAATATATATGCCCCGCGGCCGTCCTCTTCAAGGTCGAGCCAGCCGCTGTCGCTCTTGTCGTCGCTCTTTCTTATGCTGTAATTCCAGCGGCAGGCCTGAACGCACTCGCCGCGGTTTGACGGCCTGCCCGCAAGGTAGTCTGAAAGCAGACACCTGCCCGAATATGATATACACATAGCGCCGTGTACAAACGCCTCAAGCTCCATATCGGGGACATAGGCGTGGATTTCGGCAATTTCGTCCAGCGAGAGTTCACGCGCGAGTACCGCGCGGCACGCCCCCGCTTCGCGCCAGAATTTTACGGCGTATTTATTTGTAACGTTGGCCTGGGTGGATATGTGCAGAGGCAGACGGGGCGCGGCCTTTACGGCGGCCGAAAGCGCTCCGCAGTCGGAGACGAGAGCCGCGTCCGCGCCTATATCCTGCAGAAACGCAAAGTAATCTTCCATAGGCGCAAGGTCGGCATTGCGGGCAAATATATTTGCCGCCACATAGACTTTTTTGCCGAGGCCGTGGGCGTACCCGACGGCGCTTTCAAGCTCTTTGCGCGAAAAATTATCCGCAAAGGAGCGCAGCGAAAATTCTTTGCCGCCGCAGTAGACGGCGTCCGCGCCGAAATAAAATGCCGTATTCAGTTTTGAACGGTTGCCCGCCGGGGCAAGTAATTCTGTATTCATACGTCAATCAACAACTGAAAATTCAATCATTTTCCGTTTTTGCGTTATCGTATATCGGCTGTGCGTTTCACCGTTGAGGACAGGCAAGCTATGCCTCTTTATTCAAATAATATGAACAGACGCGCACATATGCACAATCTGTGAGGGCGGAACTGCGGCGGAATATTTGCGGCGTATCGGTCGCGTAATATTCGGCGGATGTACGGCCGCGAAAAATCAGTCGGATTTTTTTACGCTCACGGCGCAGCCGTCGCCCACGCGCAGCACGCACGTCATAAGCTTTTCGTCGCCCGTTACGGCTTCAAGATATTCCTCTATATGCCTTGCGAGCATTCTGCGCTTTTTGGGAACTTCCGCCTCTCCGCTCGTCCAGCCGTACAACAGCACGTCATCGGCTATGAGCGTCCCCCCGCAGGAGAGAATCTGCCTGAGCTTCGGCAGCAGTTTTATATACTGCGCCTTTGCGCAGTCCATAAAAATAAAGTCGAATGGCGGCGCAAGGCGGCCGATAACCTCCTCCGCGTCGCCGAATACGGCTGTAACGGCGCCCTTTGCCCCGCACTTTTCAATATTTTCCAACGCCTCGCGGTAGAAAGCGGGGTCGCGCTCTACGGTTATAATTTCCGCCGAAGGACAGGCAAAGTGCATTGCGAGCGCCGAACACCCCACCGCCGTACCGAGTTCAAGTATGCGGGCGGGCCTGAGCGCCGCCGTCTGACACATTAAAAAGGCCAGCGTCGCGTCGCAGGCGACGGGTATCTCTCTCCGCGCGGCGGAGAGGCGCACCTCTTCCAGCGCGGGGGGAAGGCCGGGCTTTGTAAAGCGGGACAGCCCATCCCCCTTAAGCGTGTCCCTGTGGGCGTAGGTGAAGTCGTCCATCACAGCTCCACCACTACGGGCACAATCATCGGCGACTGTTTCGTCTTTTTATACAGATAGTTTTTAAGCGTGCGCTTTATGGCGCGCTTCAGTTCGTCCACGCTGCCTATGGAGAGGTCGTATCCCTCCACGGCGTTCTTTATGACGGAGCGGATTTCGGTTATATATTCCTTGTGGAAGCCGAAGATGAAGCCGCGGCTGTTCACAGCGGGTTCGCCTATCACCTCACCGCCGGAGACCACCACGGACACTATGAACAGACCGTCTGCGGCCAGCTGACGCCTGTCCTGCATAACCGTACTCGTCTTTTCGTCCTCTATGCCGTCCCCGTCTATAAGGCGCGCGCCGGAGGGCACGTTGTCGCCCTGCCTGAGCGTATCGGAGGTGAGCAGCACACAGTTGCCTATGTCTGGGAGAAAGATATTGCTCTCTCTCATTCCAAGTTCCCGCGCAAGCTGGGCGTGCTTTTTAAGATGACGGTATTCGCCGTGTACGGGAATAAAGAACTTTGGCTTTAAAAGCCTGTGCATTATCTTGTGTTCTTCCCTGCAGGCGTGGCCTGAAACGTGAATATTTTCAAGGCTTTCATATACTACGTTGGCGCCCTTGCGGTAGAGGTTGTTTATTACGCGGTATATGCCCTTTTCGTTGCCCGGTATGGGGGAAGCGGAGATTATTATGGTGTCGTTTTCACCCACGCAGACGGAGGGGTTTTCCCCGTTAGCCATACGCGTGAGCGCGCTCATCGGCTCGCCCTGGCTGCCCGTTGAAACTATTACAATCTCCCTGTCCGCAAGGTTCTTTGTGCGCGAAACGTCCACCAATACGCCCTCAGGTATGTGAAGGTCGCCAAGATTTTCCGCCGCGTCCACCACGTTGAGCATACTCCTGCCCGAAAGCGCCACCTTCCGCCTGTATTTTACGGCGAGGTCAACTATCTGCTGAAGCCTGTGTACGTTAGACGCAAACGTGGCGATTATCAGCCTGCGCGAGGAATTTTCGTCAAACAGTCTGTCCAGCGTGCTGCCCACGACTGTTTCGCTCATAGTGTAGCCGGGGCGTTCTATGTTGGTACTCTCGCCGAGGTAAAGGAGCACGCCGCGTTCGCCGATGTCTGCTATCGTCTTTAAATCTATGGGGTCGCCTGCCACGGGCGTCAGGTCTATTTTGAAGTCGCCGCTGTGGAATATAAGACCCTGGGGCGTATTTATGGCGAGCGCCAGCGCGCCCGCTATGGAGTGGTTGACGTTTACGAAAAACACGTCGAAACACCCCAGCTTCAATCTGTCGCCGGGGGACACCACAATCTCGCGCGCGTCGTTTATTCTGTGTTCGCGCAGTTTGTTGTCCACAAGGGCGATGGTCAGGCGCGTGCCTATCACGGGCGCCTTTATCTCCTTGAGGAGATAGGGTACGCCGCCTATGTGGTCCTCGTGCCCGTGCGTGAGAAGCACGCCGCGGATTTTGGACCTGTTTGCAACCAGATACGATATATCGGGCGCGACGAGGTCTATGCCGGGCATCTCTTCCGTGGGAAAGATTATGCCGGCGTCTATGATTATTATGTCCTCGCCATACTCTATGGCAGTCATATTTTTGCCTATTTCGCCCACGCCGCCGAGGAATATGATTTTAACCTGCTTTTCCTTTTTACCGCGCGGTTTTGCCCCGCGGGTGCGCACCACGTCGGGGACGGACGCAGGCTGCGCCACGGGCAGCAGCGTTGCCTCTGCGCGCTTCTTAGTCTTTTCAGACTTCGCCTGTCTGCCTTTTTCCGCCTTTGAATGTGCGGAAGGCGCGGCGGGCTTCTTTTCCTGCTTTGATACGTTTCTCTTTTTCTTTTCGGTTTTAGTTTTTTCCGCCTTTGCGCGCACACTTTCAGACCGTGCGGAGAGATTCTCTCCGCTGTTAAAAAGCCCGTCTATGCCTGTACGCCCTGAATTCATCGGCGTACCGGCGGAAGGTTTACCCACCTTACCCACGCGCAGTTTTTTGGCTCCCGTTCTCTTTTTTTCTTCGTTCAATATTACTTCTCCTGTAAGCGCCCGCTTCAGGGCGCCTGTTTTAGTGCCGCAATATGCCTGCGGCCGTCAGATGTTCAGGTCAATGATTTTTACAGCATACGGGGGTTGATAAAAAAGCATCAACCCCCTTAGTGTAAAAAGTATTGACTTTACTTGTTCCTGCTTACGTCCTTGACAAGGCCGTCCTCTATAAGTTCCTCAATGGTTTCATAGGGATACATCGCCGCGTAATCCCTCTCCTGAATGACGCGCTTTTCGCCGTTGCGTTTTGCGAGCATTTCGTCAATCAGTCTTATGGCCTTTCTTGCGCCGAGAGGACTCTTGATTTTTACCATCATAGGAGTGCCGTGCATTGACTTATTGTCCGACACGTCAACCTGATGGTAAACTGTAGTACTATACTCGTTGGGGTCGAGGTTGAGATACAGACAGAGGGTCTTGCCCCTTATTTTGAACTTTGCAATGGTCTCCCTGCCCTTGTTGAAGCGCTCGGCTCCCCACGCGATAGAGGAATTCACTTTCTTGTAAGCAAGCATTGCGTTCTTTACCTGGCCGTAATAACGCTTTACGTCGTCGCTGCTCTGAATTATCCTTGCGATAAAGCTGCGGTTGTACTTCATCATATTGGCAAAGTCCACACCGCCGTTGCTTATGCCCGGTATGCCGTCGGGCTGGGCCTCGCCTTCAGCAGTCTCCTCAACGACGTCCTCCATTATGGTCTCCATCGCCTCGTCGACAGATTGCTCCTCCGCGGAGGCACTCTCGTCCACTATGTCGCTTACCGTAACAAGTTCCTCTTCAGGTTCTTCAGCGGGCTCTTCAGCTATAACTTCCTGTTCTTCAGTTATAGCTTCCTGCTCCTCGGCGGGCTGCTCTTCAGCGGCTCTGTCCACTACCACTGTGCCGCCGGCGAGAATCTCCCTGATTTCGTCCATCCGACCGTTTAAAACCGCAATATCGTTGCGTATTTCTCCGAGTCCGTCGTCAGCCTCTTCGTAAACTTCTTCCTCGTAGGATTCTTCTTCGTCGGGAGCGAATATACTCTCTATTTTCGCGGTGAGTTCTTCAACCCTGCCCTTGAGGGATTCTACAGCTCCCGCCACGGAGTTGTCTTCAAGTTTTGCCTTTATTTCTTCAAGCTCGGCCTTTACTCCGTTGTCGGCCTCTTCGAAGGCCTCTTCCTCGTTGGATTCCTCTTCGTCGGGCGCGAATATACTCTCTATTTTCGCAGTGAGTTCTTCAACCTTGCCCTTGAGGGACTCTACAGCTCCCGCCACGGAGTTGTCTTCAAGTTTTGCCTTTATCTCTTCAAGTTCAGCCTTTACTCCGTCGTCTGCTTCTTCGAAGGCCTCTTCCTCGTTGGATTCTTCCTCACGGGAGCCAAACAGGTCATAAAAACTCTGAGCAAACTCTTCAAGCTTTGTCTTTATCACCTCAAGCTCGGCCTTTACTCCGTCGTCTGCTTCTTCGAAGGCCTCTTCCTCGTTGGATTCTTCCTCGTCGGAACCAA
>CBCPNE010000079.1:0-8588 GCA_965120435.1 uncultured Clostridia bacterium | reverse complement strand
CCCTGCTGAAAATTCCCGCCCCGGCAGTAGCAGGTAGTCCATAATGAGGTCAAATGCCTCCTTAATCTGCGCATAGGACTTGCCGCTCGCCTGTTCAAGGCCGAGCGTATCTATCTGAACGTAGTAAAACCACCTGCTTATAATGGGCAGGCTTATGGAAAAAGCCAGCAAAAACACGAGCAGCGTTATTACAAACACAGCAGTTATTGCCGCGCGCGCCGCGCGCCCTTTCAGCATATTCTTCATAAGCTTTCTCCCTCCGTGCGGCTGTGCGCCGCCCTTTAAGTGTAAGCCAAAGCGCAAAAAAAGGCAAGCATAATTTGCCGTCTGTCCGCTCTTCGCGCATATGAATATTTTACTTATTTTTTGCAGCCGCGTGCGTACTTTTTTATTTCTTCGCCGTATAATGTTGCCGAGGCGGAGGTCAATCTGCCGCTGTAACTTGCACGGTGCGTTCGGGCGCCGTTTTTTTATGCCGTCCGCCGCATATGCCCGCCCGCCCCGGAATATCTATATTCTAACAAACTGCGCGGGGTAGAATATGAAAAACTTTTACAATATGAAGGCGGAGGAGGCTCTTTCGGCGCTGCGTTCGTCGCCTCTGGGGCTTGCGGAGGCCGAGGCCGAAGCGCGCCTTAAAGAATACGGAGCAAACACTCTCGACAGGGGAAAGCGCAACGGAATAATAAAGCTGTTTCTGTCGCAGTTCAAGGACGTAATGACAATTCTGCTAATCGCCGCGGCTATCGTAACCGCGGCAATAGCCTTTCTGTCGGGCGACAAGAGCGACCTCACAGATACATTCATAATAATCTTCATTATATTTTTAAACGCCGTGGTGGGCACCGTGCAGCAGTACCGCGCCGACAGGGCGATTGAAAACCTTGAAAAACTTTCGGCGTGTACGGTCAGGTGCAGGCGTGGCGGAAGGGACCTCATTGTGGACAGCGAGGCGCTCGTGCCCGGCGACGTAATCACGCTGGAAGAGGGGGATATGGTGCCGGCAGACTGCCGCATACTCTGCTGTGCCGCCCTTAAGTGCGACGAGAGCGCCCTCACGGGCGAAAGCGTCGGGGAGCAAAAGCATGACGCCCCGATAGCAGGGGACAATTTGCCGCCCGCCGCAATGAGCAATATGCTGTTTTCCTCCTCATATATACTCAGCGGCACTGCCACCGCCGTGGTGACGGCAACGGGAATGAGTACGGAAACGGGCAGGATAGCCGCAATGCTCACCACGGGCAAGGAGAGTCCCACTCCGCTTGAAAACAGCCTGAATAAGCTCGGCAAATTCATAACGGTATTCGTGTTGGCCGTAACCGTAATAATATTCATACTCTCGCTCATCGTGCGCAAGGAGGGCATAGCGCAGAACTTTATGACTTCCGTTGCCATAGCCGTGGCCGCCATTCCGGAGGGTCTGCCCGCCGTGGTGACCATAATTATGGCGATGGGCGTGCAGCGTATGAGCAAAAAAAATGTTGTGATACGCAAACTCAAATCTGTGGAAACTCTCGGCGGCTGCAATTATATCTGTACGGATAAGACGGGCACGCTCACAGAAAATAAAATGCGCGTGACGGAAGAGAGCTGTCCTGAAGCCGCGCGCGGGGCAATGTACCGCTGTATGTATGCCTGCGTCAACGTAAAGGGCGAGCGCGGCGCATATATGGGCGACCCCACGGAAGTTGCGGTAAGGGAATATGCCGCCGCGCGCATACAGGGATATGAATGTGTGCGCACGGAAGAGCTGCCCTTCAGTTCAGACAGAAAGATGATGACGGTATGCGTAATTTCTGGGGGCGTTCCGTGCAGCTACACAAAGGGCGCGCCCGAAGTGATTCTGGACCGCTGTACGCATATCTCGGCGGAAGGAGGCGTCCGCAGAATGACTGCGGAAGACAGGCGGCAAATTCTTGCAGAGAGCGGGGAGATGAGCAGCCGCGCCCTCAGGGTGCTGGCGTTTGCCTGCGCCGACGCCGCCCGCGCACAGGAGAGCGGGCTCACATATCTCGGCCTGTGCGGAATGACGGACGGGCTCAAAGAGGGCGTGCCTCAGGCCGTTGCCGAGTGCGTGGAGGCGGGCATTACCACCATTATGATAACGGGCGACCACAAGCGCACGGCGTTTGCCATAGCCAAAAAGGCGGGCATAGCCGCCGCTGAAGAGCAGGTAATATCCGGCGAGGAGCTGGACCGCCTTACCCCTGAGGAGTGGAAGAGGGAGGTAAAGCGGCGGACGGTGTTTGCAAGGGTTACGCCAAGACATAAAAATTCCATAGTAAAATACCTCAAAGAGAGCGGCAGCGTTGTTGCAATGACGGGCGACGGGGTAAACGACGCGCCCGGCATCAGAACTGCGGATATAGGCATAGCCATGGGCGGCAGCGGCACGGACGTAACAAAGAACGCCTCCGACATGGTCATCACCGACGACAATTTCACAACCATAGTTTCAGCCGTGCGGGAAGGCAGGCGGATATTTTCCAACATCAAAAAGACCATACAGTTTTTCCTCGCCACAAACCTTGCGGAAGTGCTCGCCGTGTTCATAGCCTCCGTTGTTTTCTTCCGTTACGACTTTCTGCGCTCCACGCAGCTGCTGTGGATAAACCTGATAACGGACAGCTTTCCCGTGCTCGCCCTCGGCACCGAGCGTGCGGACGACTATGCGATGCACCGCCCGCCCGAACGTGCGGAAAAGGCGCTGTTTTCCCGCGGGTCAATGCTCTCCGTGCTTATGTTCGGGCTGTATATGACGGCCGTCACCATGGCCGTGTATATATCCGCCCTCAACATATGGGGCAACGGCGTTGCAAGCACAATGACCTTCCTTACAATCTCCTTTCTGGAACTGTTCCACGCATTCAATATCCGTTCAGAGCGCGCCTCGGCGTTCAGGGGGCTGCTCACAAATAAAATTCTGCTGTGTACCGTTGCGGCGGGCGTGGCTATAAACGTCATACTGTGCGTAGTGCCGCCGCTTGCCTCGGCTTTCGGCCTCGTAACTCTCACGGGCTGGCAGTGGCTCGTCGTGTGCGCTCTCTCGCTTTCTGTCATAGCCGTGGGTGAAATCTATAAGGCAATAATGCGCCGCGCCGACAGAAAGCGCGGCAGGGGCGGCTATATATCGGGGCATAAGCGCAGACAGCCCCGCCTGTGCGCCGCAATTTCTTTAAGGCGCGGCAGGGGCGGCGCAGGGGGCAAAATATAGCCGATTTGCGTCAAAAACTTTACAATGGTGTTGTAAAGTGCTAAAATAAACGGGTAAACAGCCTATTTTACACGGGAGAAATTTTAATGAATTACAGATTGGAATCACTCAAAAAGCACAGGGAGTGGCGCGGCAAGATAGAAACAAAGGTGCGCGTCCCCGTGGACAGCAGGGAGGACCTCTCGGTAGCGTACACGCCGGGCGTCGCCGAACCCTGCCTCGCCATTCAGGGCGATATAGAAAAGAGCTTTGAACTTACCCGCAGGTGGAACACCGTGCCCGTGATAACGGACGGCACCGCCGTCTTGGGACTTGGCGACATAGGTCCGGAGGCGGGTATGCCCGTTATGGAGGGCAAGTGCGCGCTGTTCAAGGCATACTGCGACGTGGACGCATACCCCATCTGCATAAAGTCAAAGGACGTTGACGAGATAGTAAATACAATAAAGCTCATATCAGGGTCTTTCGGCGGAATTAATCTTGAGGACATCTCCGCACCCAGGTGCTTTGAAATTGAACAGCGCCTTAAAAAGGAGCTGGATATTCCCGTATTCCACGACGACCAGCACGGCACAGCCATAGTTATGGCCGCGGCGCTCGTGAACGCCGCCAAAGTGGTGCGTAAGGAGCTTTCCTCCCTCAGGCTCGTGATAAACGGCGCGGGCGCGGCGGGCATAGCCATAACAAAGTTTCTGCTCAAATTCGGCGTAGCCGATATAATTCTGTGCGACAAATTCGGCACCATATACGAGGGTGCAGACGGAATGAATCCCGCTCAGGCGGCGGTGGCTCCCCTTACGAACAAGTCCGCGGTCAAAGGCACGCTTTCGGACGCGATGAAGGGGGCGGACGTATTCATAGGCGTATCCGCACCGAACTGCGTCAGCAAGGAGATGGTGAGCAGTATGGCCAAGGGGGCGATAGTATTCAGCTGCGCCAATCCCGTGCCCGAAATTTCCCGCAAGGCGGCGCTTGAGGCGGGCGCGGCGGTGGTGGGAACGGGCTCTTCGGAATATCCCAACCAGATTAACAACGTACTCGTATTCCCCGGACTTTTCCGCGGCGCGCTGGACGTGCGTGCAAATACGATTAACTATGATATGATGATGGCGGCCTCCCGCGGGATTGCGGAATATGTGGGCGAAAGCCTCAGCGCAGACCATATTCTGCCCTACGCATACGACAGGGAAGCGCACAAAGCCGTAGCCAGGGCGGTTGCCCGCGCGGCGTTAAGCTCAGGCGCGGCACGCCACTGAAATATAACTGAATACAAAAAAAGCCCTCCTCAGGCGATTTGCCCCGAAAGTGAAAGCTTCGGGCGCGCTTCGCAGGGGAGGGCTGTTATTTTATTTAAATAAGGTGTTTGCGTATGGCCTTGATTGCGGTGTCTGCAATCAGTCGCGAACCGCGGTGGGTGGGGTGAACTCCGTCCTCTGAATACTGCGTGTACTTTATGGAGGCGGAAAGCCCGTTGAACATTTCGTCATATGCGACAAATTCGTCGGCAATCTCCACGGCAAGGCGGTGTATAATTTCCAGCTCCTTGTCAAACAGCGGGCGCATACGCAGTTTGTCGGGCGCGGGCATAAGGAACGGTTCAAGGCATATAAGCGTTATGCCTGCGTCCTTGACGCGCGTCATCAGTTCGCGGTAGTCGCGCTCAAACTGCTTTAAATCAAGCTGTTTGCCGTACTTGAAGCGGTGTATCACGTTGTTTATGCCAATCATTATAACTACGGCGTCGGGCTTTAAATCTAAGCAATCCTTTTTTAATCTGGCAAGCAGGTCGCACACCTCGTTGCCGCTTATGCCCTTGTTAATCAGCTGTATATCCATATCGGGATATATCGGCTTCAGCTTGTCGGCAAGAATTTTAACAAAGCCGTTGCCAAGCGAACTTTCATCGCTGCGGTCACGCTCGCAGTCTGTTATGGAATCCCCCAAAAAAACTATCTTCATATCATTCTCCCTGAAAATCTTCCCCATTCTCTTAAAAAATATTATATCACGGCTTGATGTTTATTGCAATAGCGGCGGGAATAAAAAAATAAATTTTATTATGCGCTGCGCAAACCCGCAAAAAAGGGCGGGCAAACTGCCCGCCCGTAAGCCCTGTGAATATCTGCTTACCGCCGCCGTATATTCCGTCGCGGTTACAGCCTGTTTTTGTCGCCCCACTCGCACATACCGTCAAGTATGGGCATAAGCGATTTTCCCCTCTCAGACAGGCTGTATTCAACCTTTGGCGGAATCTGCGGGTACTCCGTGCGCAGGATAAGTCCGTCCGCCTCAAGCTCTTTCAGGCTGGTTGAAAGCGTCTTGTATGAAATTTCCTTTATGTACCTCTTTAATTCGTTGAAGCGCACCACGCCGAACTCCATAAGCGTGTACAGTATGGTCATCTTATATTTTCCGTTTATCAGCGACAGCGTATATGAAAATCCCGTGTCGCAGAGCTTTTCGTTTGCAATGCACCTCTGTTCAGGCATACTATGGCTCCTTTACACTCTACTTTTGGTTAGTATCGCACAAAAATGTGCGTACTTGACAAGGCAATTATACAATCATAAAATATTTGTGTCAAGACATAAAGGAGGTGTTTTTATGAGGTCTGACATATCAGAATACGCAGCGGTGGAAGAGGCCGCAAAAAAGTTTGAAAAAGCGTGGCGGAGGGCAACAGCAAGTACGCGCGCGAACTGTTCACAGATGAAGCCGTGCTGTTCGGCTTTCTTGACGGCAAGCTGGAACACGGCTCTATAGAGCAGTTCTACCGCAACGTGGACACCGTTTCCGCGTGGAAAAATTTCAAGGCCCGCGTAGACGTGCTGCTTTTGGAAGATACTCTTGCCGTGGTGCGCGTGCTGGAAGAGGGCTGGGGCGGAAGAATAGACTTCACCGACGTGCTTCCTTCTCAAAATGAACGGAGAGTGGAAGTGCGTTGCAAAGGCGTATAACCAGAATTCCGATACAATAAAGGGCTGATAAAGGTTTTAAAAATATTTTCAGGAGTTTTTTATATGCAAAAAATAAGTCTTGCGGCTGCGGCCGGAATAACTTCACCCAACCCCGTATCTATAGTCTGCACCCTGCGTGACGACGGCAAAACCAATCTTGCCACCGTATCGTGGTGGACTTACCTGTCCTATAAACCCGATATGATTGCCTACGCTATGGCAAAGACTTCTTTCAGCGCAAAAATAAAAAAGTGGTACTCACCGTCCCCTCGGAGCGCATTGCCGACGGTGCCCTGAAGTGCGGAATGACTACAGGCAGGGATACGGATAAGTCGGCAGTTTAAATTTAATTTTGGCTGGCGGCGCAATTGTGCGCCGCCAGCCCTCTTTGCAAAAAAATATTGCTGCGGAAAATACCGTTCGCCGCTTTTAACTTCAGGCCAACATCAACAATTTAATCGCAGTTTAGCCTGAAAATAAGCGGGCGGCGCAAGATTGCGCCGCCCGCTTTTAAAACGGAAGTTTTATTTGTAATTACTTGCCTGCAAGCTTCTTGTAGCCTTCAAGCCTCTCCTTGGCGGACTCTTCGGTCTTCTTGAAGAGTTCGTTTGCAACTTCTGCGCCCTGGGTTTTGACAAGGGAAGAGTACCTCGTCTCGCCTGCGATGAACGCCTGATAGTTTCCGAAGTCAGGGTCGGGCTTGCTGTCGAGCGTGAACACTTCGCCGTCAGGGTTGTACCTGTACAGCTGCCAGTAACCGCAGTCAACCGCCGCCTTTTCTTCAAGCTGGCTCTTGGTCATATTGATGCCGTGGTTGATGCAGGGTACATAGCAGATTATCAGCGAAGGTCCGTGATAAGCTTCTGCCTCGCTTATTGCCTTTAAGAACTGTGCGGGGTTAGAGCCCATAGAGCACTGAGCCACATATACATAGCCGTATGTCTTGGCAATCATACCGAGGTCCTTCTTCTTTACCCTCTTGCCGGCGGAGGCAAACTTTGCAACCGCGCCTATGTTGGTGGACTTGGAAGCCTGGCCGCCCGTGTTGGAGTAAACTTCGGTGTCAAGCACAAGGATGTTCACATCTTCGCCTTCGGCGATTACGTGGTCAAGGCCGCCGTAGCCGATGTCGTATGCCCAGCCGTCGCCGCCGAATATCCATATGGACTTCTTGGCAAGGCAGTCTTTGTCTGCAAGTATTTCCTTTACAAGTCCGCCGCAGGCAGGGCAATCCTTGTGGCTTTCAAGGCGGGCAACAAGTTCTTTGCTTGCCGCCTTGGAAGGCTCTCTGTCGTTGAATGCGGCAAGGTAAGCTTCGCACGCGGCCTTGTCGTCGCCATCCCACATCGTGGCAAGTTTTTCAACTTTGCTCTTTATGGCATTTCTTCTTGCGGTGTACGCAAGGTTCATACCGTAGCCGAATTCTGCGTTGTCCTCAAACAGGGAGTTTGCCCAGGCGGGGCCGTGACCCTCTTTGTTGGTGGTGTAGGGGCAGTGGGGGAGGAACCGCCGTAGATAGAGGAGCAGCCCGTAGCGTTGGCGATAATCATATCTTCGCCGAACAGCTGGGTTATAACCTTTACATAGGGCGTCTCGCCGCAGCCTGCGCACGCGCCTGAGAACTCGAACAGAGGAGTGCAGAACTGGCAACCCTTAACGGTCTCTTTCTTGAACTTGGAGGTATCTACTGCGGGGAGGTCAACCGCATAGTCCCAGTTCTTGTCCTCGCCCTTTGCAAGTGAATCTGCAAGGGGAATCATCTTTATTGCGCCGCCGTCCTTTACGGGGCATACCGTAGCGCACACGCCGCAGCCCATACAGTCGAGGGGAGATACCTGCATCTTGTACTGGAATCCGGGCAGGCCCATGGCCTTCTTCATCTCCATAGTGGCGGGCATATCTGCGCCTTCGGCCACAAGTGCGGGACGGAGGCAGGCGTGGGGGCATACGAACGAGCAGGTGCCGCACTGTATGCACTTGTCCTGAATGATTTCGGGAACGAGTACCGCAACGCCGCGCTTTTCAAATTTGGTGGTGCCGGTGGGAACGTGGCCGTCGGCGTTGAACTGCGAAGATTTAAGCTGGTCGCCCTGCAGATAGAGGATGGGCTTTATAATCTCCTGGTAGTACTTGTCCGAATGGCCCTGTATCATCTCCGCGCCCTTGGTAGCCTTTGCCCAGGAGGCGGGTACGTCTATCTTGATAAGGTTATCGCCCGCGGCGGAATCTATTGCGTCGTAGTTCATCTGAACTATTGCGTCGCCCTTCCTCCCGAAGGACTTCTTTGCCATATACTTCATATATTCTATGGCCTTGTCATAGGGCATAATCTGGGGATTTACGCGGAAGAACGCAGACTGAAGAATGGTGTTCGTCCTGCCCTTGAGGCCCAGCTTGCCTGCAATGTGAATTGCGTC
>CBCPNE010000078.1:0-3179 GCA_965120435.1 uncultured Clostridia bacterium | reverse complement strand
CTGGCCTACTGCCCTGAATTTAAATGTGTTCATAAAATTTTCCTCCTAATTTTTTATTATTTAAAAATTTAAAAAGCTTGTCTTAATAATGTTTTAGCGGGAAAAATCTGTTATAATTGCTCTACCGAAAAAATACTTACTCAGGAGATACTTACTATGGACTATTCGGAAAAATTTATCAATTACCTTAAGGCAACGAAAAACCTTTCGGAAAAAACTCTGGCGGCATACAGAAGTGATTTGAAACAATACCTGTCCTTTGAAAAGAATGAACTTGCCCCCGACATCTGCGCATACATAACCTACCTGAGCGCAGATTTAAGACTGAAAGACACCTCTGTAAGGCGCAAAATAATCACTTTGAAAAATTTCTATAACTACCTTGCAGACAGCGGCGCAATATCCTCCTCTCCGTTTGCAAAACTCAGGTTCAGGTTCAGGCAGGAAAGAAGGTTGCCCAAGACCCTTTCCGTGAGCGATGTAAGCAAGATACTTGCGTGCTTTGATGTGGACACGGAACAACTTTCGGACTTCGCCAGACGCGAATATATGCGCGACGCGGCGCTTCTGGACCTTCTTATAAGCACGGGCATAAGAATAGGCGAGGCCGCCGCCATAACTTTGGAGGACGTAATTGTGCCCGAACACACCGTGCTTATACACGGCAAAGGCAGAAAACAGAGGCTGATTTATATATCCTCCCGCGTGACATGGGAAAGACTGTACGCCCTTATGCGTGAACGAAAGAGAAGCGGCGGCAGTCACCTTTTTATTAACCGTTACGGATACCCCATTACCATTCACGGAATAGAGAACATTTACAAAAAATATATCAGAAAGGCAAGAATCAGTACCAAATCAACGCCGCACTACCTGCGCCACACTTTTGCTACAAACCTGTTGGCAAACGGGGCGGACCTGCGCTCCGTACAGGAAATACTTGGCCATGCAAGCGTTGCCACCACCCAGATTTATACGGAAGTGACTACAAACAGAAAAAAACAGGTACTCAAGAAATTCAATTACAGAAATAAAATTGAGTAAAAACAGAGGCGATTAAATGTATGAGTCTGTTTGTATGCGCTCAATTTCCGCATACAATACCGATGGTAAACCGCAAGAGCCCTTAAAAATTTAATTTTTTTTATCAAACTCCCCGCTTTCAATGCGGTCATACTCTGACAGTGCGTCCGACGACAGACTTATGCCACCATTTCACACGCATAATATCTGAATGATATTAACACATATGCGGCTATTTTTCAACATAAATCCACTGTCAGCGGCGGCGGACGAACAAAAATCAACGCAAATAAAAACAGTTAATTAGCCGCCCGCGCAGTTTGCGCGGGCGGCGTACATTTTATAAACTGAATGTGTAAACCTTATAACCGTTTTTCAACGGCGGCGGACTGCTTTAACCGCCTCTTCCACCGCCGCGGCGGCGCGCAGGGCGTCATCCTGACTGTTGTCCCTGCCGAAAGTGAAGCGCACGCAGGAGGCCGCCTGTGTGCGGCTAAGCCCCATTGCAAGCAGTACGTGGGACGGCTCTGTAGCGCCGGACGAACACGCCGACCCCGTGGAGGCCGCTATGCCGCGCATATCCAGATTTATTACCAGCTGTTCGCCCGAACAGCCTTCAAACATAATTTCTGCATTGCACGCAAGGCGGGCAGCGCTATCTCCTACGAGCGAAGCGCCTTTTACGCGGGAGAGAACTGTATTCAAAAACAAATCACGCGCGGCGCGCACCGCCGCGCCGTTCTCCTCCATTACTGCGCACGCCTTTTCAAGCGCGGCACTCATACCGCACACCCCCGCAACGTTGGTGGTGCCTCCGCGCAGGCCGCTCTCCTGCTGTCCGCCGGCAATCAGCCGAGCTATTTTTTCGCCGTTTTTAAGCCATAGCGCGCCCACGCCCTTGGGGCCGTAAAATTTGTGGGCGGATATGCTTACGCCGTCGGCGAGGGCAGAACAGTTCAACGGTACCGCGCCCGCAGTCTGAACGCAGTCGCAGAAGAAGAACGCGCCGTATCTTTTGCAAACCTCGTAAATGCGCCCCACGGGCTGAATTACGCCCGTTTCATTGTTGGCCGCCATAACCGCAACGAACGCCGCGCCCCCTTTTTTTAGCGCGTTTTCCACTGATTGGGGCTGAACTATGCCCGAAATATCGGGATAAACAAGCTCCGTTTCAAAGCCGAATGCGCGCATATCTTCGGCGGCGTTCAGAAGGGACGGATGCTCTATTGCCGATAGAATTATTCTTTTGCCTTCCGCCATACGCGCCGAGCAAACGCCCTTCAGCGCCCAGCTGTTGGCCTCCGACCCGCCAGACGTAAAGTAAAGGCGACCGCCCGCCCCGCCTATGAGCGAGGTTATTTTATCGCGCGCGGCGAGAACTGCGGCGGCCGCTCTTCTTCCGACCCCGTGTGAGGAGTCTGCATTGCCGTAGACTTCCGTAAGATACGGAATCATAGCTTCAAAGGCGGTTTTATCCAGCGGAGTTGTTGCCGCGTGGTCAAGATAGATGTAGTCCATTACAAAATTGCCCCGCAATTATGCCGCAATTAACCGACTTTTTCTCCGCTCTGCGCATATAAAATTGCAGAGTACAGTTCGTCGAGCTTGCGGCCCGCCTCCGCTCCCTCCATATAAGTTCTGCCGAGGGCGGTTGAATTGTCGTTTTCATTGACGCGCATATGGCGCACGGCCGCAGCAAGCGGTCTTGCCAGCACGATTGACGCGATTAACGCCACGGCCGCAAGGCTGAAGAACACTGCGGTAACAACGAGCATTGAACCGCCCTGGTCTGAATACATAACAGCGCTGAAACCTATGCCGACGCACAGCAACACGATAAACGGCACAACCGCCATAAGGAAATTGCGCAGAGCAATTTTGAAACGCTCTTTAAAGCGCACCCTGCGTTCTGCCTTCTTCTCCTCGTTTTCCCGCTGCACAACGCTGTTTGCCGCTTTCACGCGCTCCGCTTCCGAAAGAACTTTGCCCGCGTACTTTTCCGAATAGAGAGCCCGCTTTTCCGCAGGGACGTATTTTACATAATTTTCAGTGAGCGACAAGCACTCGTCTATGCGGGAAAAATCAGTGAAATTTTTTGTGAGCAGTTCAAGCTTCATCGGGTATATCTCCCACTGCTCCGAAAAAGTTTTCTGGGC
>CBCPNE010000077.1:0-2543 GCA_965120435.1 uncultured Clostridia bacterium | reverse complement strand
TAGTTGCTAGTTGAACCGTTTACATCTATTGCATATGCCGTTACGGTGCCGTCTGCACTTATGGTAATATTAACCGTGAACGCGTTTGCCCGCGAATAATCTGTAGTAACCACAACATAATCAACTGCTCCGTCGTTTACGGTGTAGGTGGTGTAGGACAGGTCTATATATGTGGTATATTCAAGTTCTGCGTTCTCGTCCGTGAGAGATACATTGTCAAGGCACAGCTCATAGTTTGCCGCCGCAAACAGCGCGGCATAGCTCGCAAGCAGTGTGGAGTAAGTAGCGCCCGTCTGAAGCTCTTCGTCTACGTTTCCCGCGGAAAATTCGCCGTCCGTGTTCAGAATGGAGGCTATCTGCTCCGCGGTCTTGTACTTGTAGAGAGAGCCGTCTTTCACTTCGTCCGCCATACTCTCAATATAGTTATCGGAAGTAGAGCCGTTCGTTTCGATTTCAAAGCTTGAAATGTTGGGAGCGTCAAGGTCCACTTCGGTGGCGGTTACGGATTTGCCGTAAATCTTGTTCAGGGCGCGCTGCAACTGCTCTGCGTCAGAGACATAGAACAGCGAATTGCATATCGTGAGCAGTATTCCGCACACGAGTACAATGCCCAGCAATACGGCTATACACTTGAAGGCGTTGCTCTTGAAAAAGCCCTTTACGGTAGTGCCGCCCGTCTTTTCTTTCTTCACTTTGCGGCCTCCTTTTTATTGTTCTTCTTCTTTTTTTCGCGCCTGTATCCGAACGGCTTGCGCCTGATATAGTTGTCCAGAAGCGGTACGATAAGGTTCATAACAATTATTATGAAGGAAACAACTTCCAGCCCCGTAAAGTGCCTGAGCAGCGCAACGAGTATGCCGCCCGCGGCATAGTACACTATCTGCGCGTAAATGCCCTTGGGTGAGGTTACATAGTCGGTCATCATAAATATGCCGCCGAACATCAGCCCGCCCGAAAGTATGTAGGGCAGGAACAGTGAAAAGTCAAAGCCGTCCAGCGCAACCGCAACCAGGCCGGCAGCGCCTATGAACAGCAGCGGCTGCCACCATTTAATAACTTTTCTTGCAACAAGATATATGTAACCCACTATAAGCGCTATTTTGCAGGTTTCGCCTATGCAGCCCGTCAGGCCCGTGCCGAGCAGCAGGTCCAGCGCAGACATCGTGTTGCTTCCGCCGTCAAGCAGTCCCTGCAAAAATGTGGGGGAGGTTGCGGCGGATTCTCCCGCAATGGCGGAAAAGTGTGCGGAAACAAAGGTGTTCATCGTGGTTGAAAAGGATATGAACATAAACACGCGCCCCACGGCCGCGGGGTTGGCTATGTTCCTGCCCGTTCCGCCGAATACCATCTTTACAATAACTATCGCAAACACCGCGCCTATGGCCGCCTCGTACCAGTTCACTGAGGAGGGTATTATCAGCGCGAGTATCAGTCCCGTGACAACGGAGGTGAAGTCAAACTGTTTTATAAAATCTTTACATACGCCGCCCGACTTTGCAAACGCCGTATTCCTGAGCTCTGCGTTCAGCTCTTTGAGCCGCTTCTGTTCTGCCGCAAGCTCTTCAGAAGCCCCCTCTTTTTTAAGCTGCTTTATGCGCTTTGCGCACTCCTTGGTGCGCGCGTCGGCAAACCGCACGTTCAGGCCGCCCTTTGCTATGAAGAAGTAAACAAATTCCGCAAGCACGGCAAACGCCACGCAGGTAATCTCAAGTATGAATGCGTACTGAAGAAAGTAGACTATGCCGCAGATTGCCGCGGGGGCAAGTGCGATGAGCACGTCTATCATCACCGAACGCGTCGTGCGCTTTGATTTGACGTGGGGAGGGGTGGATATGACTATTCTGTTGTCCATTATCTGTTGCCTCCTTTGGCGCGCGCCTCTCTCAGGGCGGCCTTTGACTTGCGTATCGCCTGTATCAGCGGCCGCTTTGCGGGGCAAACGTACTCGCATACGCCGCACTCTATGCAGTAATCCACGCCGCCGTACTTTGCCGCCGCCTCATAGTCGCCCGCGCTTGAATAGAACGCGGTGTTCATAGGCATCAGCTTCATAGGGCAGTGGTCTGCGCACGTTCCGCAGTTCAGGCAGGGGGTGGGCTGTTCGGCCGCGGCCTCCTTTCCGGAAAGCAGCAGCACGCCCGAAGTCGTCTTTTTGGTGTACAGGTCGTAGCTCTTTATAGCCACGCCCGTCATCGGACCGCCCAGCACGGCCTTTACGGGGGTCCCGTTTTCGCCGCCGCAGTATTCGATTATCCTCTCAATGGGGGTGCCGACGCGCACTCTAAGGTTCTTCGGCTCTTTAACCGCTCCGCCGGACACCGTAAGCACCCTTTCATACAGCGGCTTGCCCAGCTCTACCGCCTCGCACACGGCAAAGCAGGTGGCAACGTTCTGCACAACAACGCCCACGTCCGCGGGCAGCTTGCCCAGCCCGACCTTTCTTCCCGTTGCGGTGTATATCAGCTGTTTTTCACCGCCCATCGGGTAGACCTTGCGCAGGGAGAGCACCTCAAGCACGTCAAGCTTTTCAAACTTTTCTATAC
>CBCPNE010000076.1:0-6937 GCA_965120435.1 uncultured Clostridia bacterium | reverse complement strand
CGGAGAATTTTCCTCCAACGGACATACCGTTGAAAACGGCCAGCGCGGGGCGGAATTCGGCTCGCTCAAGATGTACTACACCGATAAGGCGGACGACCTCAGTCAGCAGCTGTATGTAAAGACGGGCAAGGGGGAAGTGCTTACCCGCAACTATGAATACAACAGCGCCACCAGCCTGTTTGCCATTCAGGTGAATGACAGTTCTTCCTTAGGTACGTCCAACTACTGCACCTTTGCATACCTCCGCAACGACGACGTGCTTGAGGAGCTGATAGAGGATATAGAGGACTATATAGAAGATATGTATGACGGCGAAACCGACGACTTCACTATGGAAGTGGACGGTGTGTATGTAGACAATTATGACGAATTGTCTAAAGCACAAGTAGTTGATTATACCGTTACGGAATTGCCCATAATAATAAGGTCTGTGAAGATAACCAAATATTGATTGAAAGATATGGCCGCAAACGACGTTTGCGGCCTTTCTTTTTAATCTGCTGGTCTTATATTCACCACTTTGCCGCCCTCTGCGTCGGCATAAAAATATTTTACTTCATACAGGTTGCCGCCGCGCGGATAAACAAGCCCCGCGGCGGCGCCGTATTTTTCGTCAAGGGGCGGAAGTACGTCTGTAAACTCTCCGAGGTACGCGCGCAGCGCGCCCGCCTTCGGTCGCAGTTCGTCGCTCAGGTATGCGGCGCAGTCCCCGCGGGTGAGAACGCTCTGAAAAAAGGCGAACGGCAGTATTTCCTCTTCTGGGGGACGGGTCTCCTCCGTCGCGCCGCCCTCCGACACAAATTTCTGCCCGTCGTAGCCGAACTCAAAGCTCGCCCGCGCGCGGGTGCAGGTTTCAAACCGCAGAGTTATTTTCAGCTTTTCCCCGAAGGAGCAGCTCTCCGCCCTGTTGAGAAACGCAAGCCTGCCCTCCTCTGAAAACAGCGCAATAAATTTCCCGCCGCGCACGGCGATAAATTCTCTTCCGCACATTCTCTCAACCGAACATTCCGGGTCTGAAAAATCTTCGGGCAGGCGGTGCAGGGCAAATTCCGCGCCCTCGCAGGCGGCGTATATCCCGCCCTGGCGGAAGATTGTCACAAGCGCGCCGCCCAGCCTCTTCTGGGCAAGCGCCTGCGGAGCGGAGGACTTGGCCGCGTATCCGCTTATGCGTATCAGCCTGTCATTGCCCATTATATATACGTCGGCAAAGGCGGGAGGGGCGGAAAAGAACTTTTCGTCCAGAATAAAGTTCAGCGGCTGGAGATTGCCGTCCGGCACAATTTCCGCAAACGCTCCCTTTTTTTCGTCTATTTCGGCATATCTTTCAAACAGGTCTATAATTCCTGCATACTGTCCATCCAATTTAAGCGCCGCCGGCACGGCGGATAAAAAATATACGCGCATTGGCACCTCTTTTATATTTTAATGTATAGAACTTTGCTTTTATGTCAATATAAATTTCTGTCAGGAGGAAATTTATGAATAAGATAAACGGATACACCGAAGATGAGGCAAGGGAGTTCGTGCAGTATATTTACGCAGGCAGAAAGTCGGGCAAAACGCTCTCATCCCTGTTTGAGGGGTATGC
This sequence comes from uncultured Clostridia bacterium, assembly GCA_965120435.1. Taxonomy (GTDB): domain Bacteria; phylum Bacillota; class Clostridia; order Christensenellales; family Borkfalkiaceae; genus Coproplasma. The sequence continues at coordinate 5,349 of CBCPNE010000076.1, read as the reverse complement.
CGGAAAGTCAGGCAGGGCAAAGGGCAGCGTGCGCAACTATTATTATGCCCTTTTAAGAAGTTCAGACAACAAGGACGTAAAGCGCATACTTAAGGGCACGGGGCTTAAGGCGGAACGCATCTGCGCCTTTTCCGACGAGGAGACCGACAGAATTTTAAAGGCCATTCTCACGGAAAAGAGCAAGGGGGTATCCGTGCGCCGCGCCGTTCTTAACCTTGCGGACGGCAACGACAAGCTTATGCTCCGCTATCAGAACAAGTACCGCAACGTACTCACAAAACAGCCGGAGCGCATAAAAAAACTTATGCAGGAGTGCGGCCTGCCCGATGACGGCGAAGCCCGCCGCCGCATAGAGCGCGAAATAGACGGCCTTTACGACAGGCTGGCATCCTCCCTTAAGGAGGAAAATTCCCGCCTGACTGCCGCCGTAAGAAAGCTTACGGAAGAAAACGCCATTTTAAAACTGCAAGTAAAAAATTTACAGTCATAAATACGCTCCGCGCACCCATACTGCTAACAGGCGGCAACGCCGAAAGGAGCGGAAGTGGAAAAATTTATTTTAGGGCTCGCCGTCGGTATGGCGGGCGGCGCAATACTCGTCGCCAACAACTGCAAGCTCAGGCAGATGATAAAAAAGAACCAGCAGGAGCTTATGCAGAAGGCCGAGGAATATATAGACGAACAGCTTGACAAAACTTCGTCAGGCCGGGACGAAAAGGCCGCCGCGCAGGGCGGTCAGACGGGCAGGAAGCCCAAGGAAAATTAAAATCTTTCGGGCGCCGCGGCGGCAGGCCGCGGCGCCCGAAAGCCGCTTAAAATATAATTTTATTCATTCGCTTGTAAACGGGGGCGGCTTATGTTATAATAGCCAAAACGGCAGGCTTGCCGTGCGGAGGCGCAATGCAAAGATATATAGCTTTTGATATAGGCGACAGGCGCATAGGCGTGGCCGTTTCAGACCCGTTCAATACATATGCGCTGCCGTCCTCTACTTATGTGCGCACGGGCTTTTCGCGCGATATAGCGGCGCTTGCCGCACTGGTAAGGGAAAAGGGCGCCACCCATATAGTTTGCGGCCTGCCCGTGAACGCCGACGGGACCCCCTCTGAACAGACGGAAAAGACCGAACGCTTCATATCGGCGCTGGAGGAGGCAACGGGCGCGCAGATTGTGCGCGAGGACGAGCGGTTTACCTCCGTAGTCGCGCATGAACAGCTGTACGAAGGCGGCAGACGGGCAAAGGAGCATAAAAAGTATGTGGACGCGCTTGCCGCGGCAAACATACTCGACGGCTATCTGTCAAGATTAAAAAATAAGGAGTGAGTTATGAGCGAAGAAGATAAGATTTCCGAAGAGGGCGGCATAATAGAGCTTGTAGACGAAGAGGAAAATATAGTCAGGTTCAGGCTGCTGGACGTCACGGAATACAAGGGCGAAAAGTACACGCTGTTGCTCGCCGCCGAACCCAACGACGACGTGGCCGAGGACGAGGTTGTCATTTTCCGCCTGAACGAGGCGGAGGAGACGCTTGAGCCCATAGAGGACGAAGAACTCTTGCAGGAGGTCTTTGATTTTTACCAGAGCGAGACCGAGGGCGAGGAAGTATATTCCGAAGAGGATAACTGAGGCCTGTTTTCACGGCGGGCAGCGGGCGGGCTCTGCCTGCTTTTTTCATCGCGTACAGAGGGTGCGGCCGCGCAAAAGTTGCGCGGCCGCCTTAAATTGTGCGGCTTTTTGCAATCAAATCAGTTGCAAGCATAAAAAAAATATGGTAAAATAGCAAGGCTGTAAAAAATTCACACCCGCAGAGCCCGCGCTCCGTGGCGGCAAATTTTACTTTCACTGCCGCCGTAAGCGCCATAGAAAAGCGTCCGCGGGGAGGTAAAACGGAGGAAAGATTATGGCAGTTATCACAATGAAGCAGCTTCTGGAAGCAGGCGTTCATTTCGGCCACCAGACAAGAAAGTGGAACCCCAAAATGAGCCGCTACATCTACGCTGCGCGCAACGACATTCACATCATAGACCTTCAGCTTACGGTAAGCCTTGTAGAGGAAGCTTACAACTATATAGTTGAAAGCGTAAAAGAGGGCAAGAGCATACTCTTCGTAGGCACAAAGAAGCAGGCTCAGGAGGCCGTCAGGGAAGAGGCCGAACGCTGCGGACAGTTCTATGTAAATTCCCGCTGGCTGGGCGGCACGCTCACCAACTTCAAGACCATCCGCTCCCGCATTGACCGTATGGTAAAGCTTGAAAAGATGGAGGAGAGCGGCGAATTTGACCTTCTTCCCAAAAAGGAAGTTGCCAAGCTCAAGGAAGAGATGGGCAAACTTCAGACCAATCTCAACGGTATCCGCAATATGAACAAGCTCCCCGGAGTTATGTTCATAGTTGACCCTCACAACGAGGATATAGCCGTGGCCGAGGCCCGCAAACTCAATATTCCCATCGTGGCCATCACGGACACCAACTGCGACCCCGACCTCATTGACTATGTAATTCCCGGCAACGACGACGCGATAAGGGCCATAAAGCTCTTAGCGTCCGTAGTGGCAGACGCCGTTATAGAGGCCAACCAGGGCGAAACCCCCGCAACGGAAGAGGGCGCGCCCGAAGAAGCCGGCGCGGAGGCCGCAACAGAGGCAGCCGCTGAAGAAAGCGCAGAATAATCACATAAATTTTTAAAGAGGTATCAAGGTTATGGCATTCACAGCTAAGGACGTTATGACTCTCCGCGAAAAGAGCGGCGCCGGTATGCTCGACTGCAAGAAAGCTCTGCAGGACGCAGACGGCGATATGGAAAAGGCCGCCGAGCTTTTAAGGGAGCGCGGCATAGCCAAGGCCGTTAAAAAGGAAGGCCGCATAGCCGCCGAGGGCGTTGTAGGCGCATATGTGCAGGGCAAAGTGGGCGTACTCATAGAAATAAACTGCGAGTCTGACTTTGTTTCAAAGGGCGACAAGTTCCACGGAATAGTTGACGCCGTTGCAAAGATTGCGGCTGAAAACAAGCCCGCAGACGTAGACGCGCTGTACGACTGCCCCGCAGAGGGCGGCACGGTGAAAGATTTCATCACCGGCCAGACGGCGGTAATAGGCGAAAAAATATCAATCCGCAGGTTTGAAATATTTGAAACTTCGGGCAAGATAGAAACTTACATTCACATGGGCGGCAAGGTAGGCGTTATGGTAGACGCCGCAGACGCAGCGGACGGCTGTGAAGAGACCCTTCACGACGTAGCCCTTCAGATAGCCGCTTCCCGTCCCTCCTATATAGCAAAGGAGGAAGTTCCCGCTTCTGTACTCGACAAGGAGAAGGAAATTCTTCTCGTACAGATGCAGAACGACGAAAAGAACGCCAAAAAGCCCAAGGAGATACTTGAAAAAATAGTTATGGGCAAGCTCGGAAAGTTCTATTCTGAAAACTGCCTTATGCTCCAGCCTTTCGTAAAGGACGACTCCAAGACGGTAGGCGAGGTAATAGGCAGCAAGTTCAAGGTTGCAAGGTTTGTTCGCTACGAGATGGGCGAAGGTCTTGAAAAGAAGAGCGAGGACCTCTCTGAAGAAGTGGCAAAGCAGGTTGCCGCGATGAAAAAGGACTGAAAATAACAACTCAGGGCGCGGAATTTTCCGCGCCTTTTTTGTGTTGCGGCGCGCCTTCTGCAAATGATGTAAATTTTTGTTGTAATTTTTCCGCAGAGGTGTTATACTTTAAGTAAGAGAGTTTTTTTATTGTTTATTCGTATCGCCGATGCGCCGCAGAATTGCGGGGCGGCGGCGGGAGGCAATAAAGTGAATCCTGAAATGAAAACTATAAGACTTGAAAATATTTATAAAGACGCATATATAGACAGATACCGCAGGCTGGGCTATACCGTTGAAAGCATCACGGAAGAGCAGGAGGACGGCCGCAATTACTCGGTCATAACCTTCGGCCGCGACAAGGACGACCCCGCCTATCCCCGCCTTGCGGAACTGGAAACAGAGGTGGATAACCTCTGCGAACAGGCAAGAACTTCCACCGAAACCAACGAGAGGACGTCCAAAAGGCGGATTGCCTGCTACGTTCTGTTGGGGCTCGGACTGGCATTCATAGCCGTGGGTATAGGCCTTGTAATCTGGGGACTGTTCTCACAGAGGCTAATCGTGGCCCTTGCAAGCTGGGGCGGCGCCATTGTGGGCGCGGCGCTGCTTGTGGCGTGGAGCTGTATGCGTGAGAAGTGGAGACTGAGAAAGGTTGACGTGGCCGACGACGCGGAACACCCCGGCTTCGGCATAGATATTTACAGCAAAAAGGTTGAAGAGTGCCTTAAACTTGCCGACGAAGAGAGGAGCGGCGCTTTTTCCCATTGAATTCAATCTGTTTCGGTGCGGCGGGCGTTTTGCCCGCCGTATTTTATAAGTCGGGAAACGCGCATTATTTGAATTTTATAGCGCGCCCTTGTTGTATTTTTTTGCATAATGTGTTATAATTGCACGGACAGAACAGTTTGAGGGAGGTTAAGCGCCATATGCAGCCGAAATACAAAAGAGTACTCATAAAACTCTCCGGCGAGGCCCTCGCGGGCAGCAAGGGTCACGGGCTTGACGAAGAGGTTATTGCCCGCGTGGTGGACCAGATAGTCGCCATCAAAAAGATGGGCGTGGAGGTTGCGCTGGTTATAGGCGGCGGCAACTTCTGGCGCGGCAGACAGGGTACGCAGATGGACCGCACCACGGCCGACCATATGGGTATGCTTGCCACGGTAATGAACTCCCTTGCAATGATGGACGCCATAGAACGGCGCGGCATACCCACCCGCGTACAGACGGCGCTTATAATGACTTCCGTCGCGGAACCGTATATACTGCGCAAGGCGCTTCACCACTTTGAAAAGGGCAGGGTAGTCATAATGGCGTGCGGAACGGGCAATCCCTATTGCTCAACGGACACGGCGGCCGCCCAGCGCGCGTGTGAAATACAGGCCAACGTGCTGCTTATGGCAAAGAATATAGACGGCATTTATGACAGCGACCCCAAAGTCAATCCCTCCGCAAAGAAGTATGAACATATAAATTATATGGATATAATAAAAAGCGGCATAAAGGCTATGGACGCGACCGCCGCCACTATGTGTATGGAGAACAATATTCCCGTACTCGCGTTCGGGCTCGATGAAGAAAACTCCATAGTCAGGGCCGTATGCGGCGAAAAAATCGGCACGCTCATAGATAATAACTGAATTCACAAAAATTTAGCGCGGGCCGCGCACTAAATTTTTCGTGATTTGAGAAACCAGGTTTCTCTTGCCGCGATTTTTTAGGGCCCACGATTATATAATCGCGGCAATTCACTTCCGGTGAGCTCGCTGCC
>CBCPNE010000075.1:0-4081 GCA_965120435.1 uncultured Clostridia bacterium | reverse complement strand
CGAATAGCTGTCAAACTCCCTGCTCGCTTCGCTGAGAACGGTCTTTATGCCGCCGTTTATCATTATGAATTTATAGCAGAAACACATTATGACGGCAACGACGGCAAGCAGAAATAATTTAACGATAACTCTCATATTCTTTTGTACCCTCTGATAATAATTTACAGTGATATTATACATATTTCTGCCGCCTTGTCAATCCCTGAAATACAGAGGCGGGCGCAACGGCGGCAATATGGCGGGGCAAATTGTTTGCCAAATTGCGGGCACAGGCATATAATTGATAATGTGTTTAAGGCTGACAGATTTTTTACTAAAAATTATGTTGTGGTTATAGGCGCGCTCATTTGCTGTATGCTGTGGGGGAGCGCCTTCCCCTGCGTGAAGATAGGGTACACCCTGTTCAACGTGGACACCTCCTCTTACTCCTCCCTGATAATGTTTGCGGGCGTGCGCTTTACGCTTGCGGGCGCGCTTGTGCTGATATTCGGCTCTGTCGCGCAAAGAAAATTTTTGCTGCCGAAGAGAGAGAATATCTGGCGCGTGGCCGTTGTGGCAATCTTTCAGACGGCGCTGCAATACACCTGTTTTTATATAGGGCTGGCCAACCTTTCGGGCGTTAAGTCCTCCGTCCTCAACGGGCTGGGCGTGTTCTTCACAATAATAGCCGCCTGCTTTATATTCCGCACAGAAAGGTTTACCTTTGTAAAACTCATCGGGTGCGTGCTGGGCTTTGGCGGCGTGCTGGTTATGAATATTGAAGGGCTGGACTTCAGCTTTAAGTTTACGGGCGAGGGACTGATTATAATGTCCGGCCTTTCCGCGGCTATGGCGGCGGGGTTTGTAAAGGTGTTTTCACGCAGGGAGAACACCACCACTCTGTGCGGCTGGCAGTTCTTTTGCGGGGGCGCGGCGCTGATTGTTATAGGCGCGGCGACGGGCGGAAGCATACAGCCGCAGGGCGCGGGCAGCTACGCTATGCTGTTTTACCTTGCCTTTCTTTCGGCATGCGCATTTACGCTGCAGGGATACCTTTTAAAGTACAACCCCGTATCCAAAGTGGCCGTATTCAAGAGTACAAACCCGCTGTTCGGGGCGGTATTTTCGGCAGTTATTCTGCGCGAGAGCGAACAGCTTCTCAGCCCTGCCACCCTTATCGCGCTGGCGCTGGTGTGCGGGGGAATACTTATAATAAACACCCTGGGCGAGCGCAGGCTTTTTGCCCCGCCCGAAAGATGGCGCACGGTCAGGCGGCAGGTGCGCGCCTTCCGCGTAAGACTGCCGGCGCGGAAAAGGCCGAGGACTGTGAGGCATACGCCGCGGAAAAGAGCCTGAATAAAACAAAAATACGCAATAAAATTTTTAAATGACCGCTTTTTTGTTTGTAAACGGCGAAAAGGTATGTTATAATGCTTACCGTAAATCAGTATATTAAGGAATTTACCGTATGGACAATTTACAATATACACTCTATATAACGTTTACGCTTATATTTGTGGCTCTGGTATTCATTGCCGCCATTGTGGCGATATTGGTAGTACTCTTCCAGAAGAGCAATTCTGACGGCATACAGGGCATAACAGCCACCAGCGAGACGTTCTTTGGCAAGAACAAGGGTCGCAGCATAGAGAGCAAACTCAAAAAATGGGCTTGGATTTCGCTTATTGTTATAGGCGTTTTATCTGTAGTTATTTACATTATTCAGATTATTGCTCCGTCGGCATAATTATGCCCGCGCTGATAGACGACACGCTAAAATTTTCAACTTCAAGGGGTGCGTCTATTACTGCCTTAACGGCAAGCAGTTGATTAAATCAGAAAAACAGGCGGCTTATAAAAAAGCCGCCTTTATTTTTTAAGAGATATTATGAATGTAAGAGAAAACATTATAAATTTGTTTGAAAGCGGAAAGCTCGCCTTTAAGACGGAGGGAGAAATCTTTTCCATTATGAAGATAAAACCTGCGGAGAGAAAGGCCGCGCGGCGCGTGCTGGACGTGCTGGAAAAGGACGGCGTTATAGTGAAAGACCGCCGCGGCGCATACGGCACCCCCGCACAGTTCGGCGCGGTTGAGGGCGTTATTCAGGGCAACGAACGGGGCTTTGCATTTCTTATCCCCACGGACAAGTCCGGCGGACAGGGCGACCTGTTCATCCCCCGCCACGCCCTGCACGGCGCGCTGGACGGCGACAGGGTGCTTGCGCTGAGGGTTGCCGGCACCGAGGACGAGGCCTCCGTGCTAAAAATACTCTCCCGCGGGAGGACGGCCGTTGCAGGCACGTTTGAAAGGCAGGGTTCGGCTTGCTACGTCATACCGGACCAGGCAAAGTTTGCCCCGCGCATATTTGTGCCCTCCTCCCTCACGGGCGGGGCCAGACGGGGCGACAAGGTGGTATGCCGTATTACGGCCTATCCGCACGGAAAGGCGCCCAACGGCAAGGTGATTGAGGTGCTGGGGCGCGGCGGCGATTTTTATGCCGAGGAGCTGTCTGTCATAAGAAACTACGGGCTGTACGAAAATTTTTCACGCGAGGCGGAAAAACAGGCGGACGCGGTGAGCCGACAGCAAATCAAGACGGACGGACGGCGCGACCTGCGCGGCGAACTGACGATAACTATAGACGGCGACGATACGCGCGACATAGACGACGCGGTGACGCTGAAAAGAAGCGGCAGAAATTTTGTACTCGGCGTACACATTGCCGACGTGGCACACTATGTGAAGCGCGGCACGAAGCTGGACGAAGAGGCGTATCTGCGCGGGACGAGCGTTTACTTCCCCGACGTGGTTTACCCTATGCTGCCGAGGGCGCTCTCCAACGGGGCGTGCAGCCTGAACGAGGGCGAGGACAGGTACGCTCTGAGCTGCATTATGACCATATCGCCGAAGGGCGAGCGGCTGGACTGCGACATATGCGAGAGCGTGATACGAAGCGACCACCGCACCACTTACAGGGAGATTACCGCCATTACGGAAGGCGACGGGGAGGCGACTGCAAAGTACCCCGACCTGAAGGATATGTGCGCCGATATGGCCGAGCTGTGCGGAATACTCTCCGCCCGCCGCGACAGGCTGGGCAACATTGACCTGAGCGTGAAAGAGGCGCACATTTATGTGGACGAGCGCGGGGAAATTGAGATACCCGACTACGAGCGCACAATATCTGAAAAGATGATTGAACAGTTTATGATATGCGCAAACGAGGCCGTTGCCGAAAAGATGAGCGCGGCAAAGGCCCCCTTTATGTTCCGCGTACACGAGGCTCCCTCCGCCGAGAAAGTGGAAAATTACCTCGGTTTTTTGAGGGATTTGGGAATAAACGCAAAGATTGACGCCGACGAACCTACGCCGAAACAGTTTCAGGCGGTACTCAAAAAGGTAGACGGCAGGCCGTGCGCAGACGCGGTGAACAAGATTATGCTGCGCACTATGCAGAAGGCGCGCTACTGCGAGAAAAACCTGGGGCACTTCGGCATAGCGAGCGAGTGTTACTGCCACTTCACCTCCCCCATCCGCCGCTATCCCGACCTGTTTATTCACAGAATAATCAAGGGCGTGCTGCACGGAGAGACCGACAGAATGAGAGAAATTTACGGCCGCGGCGCGGCCGAGGCGGCGGCGCACTGTTCGCTGTGCGAGAGAAATGCCGACGGGGCGGAGCGCGACGTGGACGCGCTGTATAAGACGGTGTATATGTCTGACCGCATAGGCGAAGAGTTTGAAGCGACGGTATCCGGCGTTACGGCGTTCGGCGTGTTTGCCGAGCTGGACAACACCGTTGAAGGGCTGATAAGACTGGAAAAACTGCCCGGCGGGAGCTATGAATACATCGAGAACAAGTTTACGCTCAGGGGCGCGGAGCACTCTTTCAGGTTAGGCGACAGAATCAGAATCAGGGTGGACGGCTGCGACTGGGGCAATATGCGTGCCGAATTTTCGCCGGTATCCCCTTAAAAACTTTTACAAGGGCGCGATTTGTGCTATAATATACGGGACGCAAAAAAACGCCGCGTTTAAGGAGCTTTATATGAAAAAGACAATCGCCGTAAACAGGCAGGCTTCTTACGAATATTTTATAGA
>CBCPNE010000074.1:0-6077 GCA_965120435.1 uncultured Clostridia bacterium | reverse complement strand
GTAAAGGGCGAAATTTTCCACCTGTGGGTACTCAAAAAGGAACCCTTCGTCCAGAAGGTATTCCCCGCAGATTCCACCGGCCTCAACGTTATCTTTGCGGACGACATCAAGCCCTACAAACAGCGCAAGGTTAAAATACTAAACGGTTCGCACACCGCAATGGTGCCCGTTTCATACCTCTGCGGCATAGACACCGTAGGCGAAACAATGGCGGACCCCACCATGGGCAAGTATGTGCGCGACTTCATCTTCGACGAAGTCAACCCCACCATAGACCTGCCCCGGAACGAGATGACCGACTTTGCAAACAGCGTTCTTGACAGATACCGCAACCCCTTCATACGTCACGAGCTGATGTCCATCGCGCTCAACTCCACAACAAAGTTCAGGACAAGGCTTCTGCCCACCCTCACGGACTATGTGCGCATAAAGGGCAAACTCCCCGAACATCTGCTCTTCTCTTTTGCGGCAATAATAGAATTCCACAAGGGCAGGAGGGGCGACCAGGAGATAGCCCTGAAGGACGACCCCGATTTCCTTGCGTTCTGGCGCAGGCTGTGGGCCGATTTCAACGGCGACTATCTTGCAATGGTGAAGAAAGTCCTCGCGTGGAAAGAGGCGTGGGAGATGGATATGAACACCATTCATCCCGATATAGCAAAGAAGGTTGCCGCATATCTTGAGGATATGGACAAGAACGGAATGAGAGCGGCTGTGGAAGGTTTTGTAAATGGCTAAGGCAACTATAATTATAAATAAGCTCGACAACGTCGCTGTTGCGCTCCGCGATTTGAAGAAGGGCGAAGCGCACGAGGGCGTGACCCTTGCGGAGGACATAACCAAGGGTCACAAGTTTGCCCTGCGCGACATAAAGAAGGGCGAAGAAATTATCAAATACGGCAACAGCATCGCATATGCCACCGCCGATATACCCAAGGGGAGCCATGTACACACGCACAACGTGCATACCAACCTCTCGGAAAATCTTGAATATACCTATCAGAAGGTAAAGTGCCCCGTAAAAAAGGTTACTCCCCGCAAGATAATGGTGTATGAGAGGGCGGACGGCAACGTCGGCATACGCAACGAACTGTGGATAATCCCCACGGTAGGCTGCGTAAACGGACAGGCCAAGCTGATTGCCGACGCTTTCAAAGAGCAGTACGGCACGGAGGGCTTCGACGGCATACATGTGTTCACGCACCCCTACGGCTGTTCGCAGCTGGGCGACGACCACGAGCGCACCAAGCTCATTCTGCAGAAGATGGTGCGCCACCCCAACGCCGGCGGCGTGCTGGTGATAGGCCTCGGCTGTGAAAACAACCAGATGGGCCCCTTCCGCGAGGGCCTCGGCAAGGTGGACGAAAGCCGCGTAAAGTTCCTCATATGTCAGGACGAAGAGGACGAAATCGCTGCGGGCGTACAGCTTGTAAAGCAGATTGCCGGCGTTATGAAGGGCGACAGAAGGACGGAAAAGGATATGTCCTGCCTCAAAGTCGGCTTGAAGTGCGGCGGTTCGGACGGCCTTTCCGGAATAACGGCAAATCCCCTCGTGGGCCTTTTCAGCGACTATATAGTGGCGTGCGGCGGCACCACCGTACTCACAGAAGTACCCGAAATGTTCGGCGCCGAACAGCTGCTTATGAACAGGGCCAAGGACGAGGCCACCTTTGAAAAGGTTGTAGCGCTTATAAACGACTTCAAGGACTACTTCAGGCGAAACGGACAGGAGGTATATGAAAACCCCTCTCCCGGCAACAAGGCGGGCGGCATAACCACGCTTGAAGATAAGTCGCTCGGCTGTACGCAGAAGTCAGGCTCTTCCGCCGTGCAGGACGTCGTATTCGACGACGGCTACGTTACGGCAAAGGGGCTTAACCTTTTAAACGGTCCCGGCAACGATATGGTTGCCGTAACCAACCTCGGAGCTGCGGGCTGCCACCTCGTGCTGTTCACAACGGGCAGAGGCACGCCCTTCGGCGGATTTGTCCCCACGCTCAAGATTGCCACCAACAACGAACTTGCCGCCAAAAAGGCAAACTGGATAGATTTCAACGCGGGCGCCGTGCTGGATACAAACTTCGACGTTCAGCTTGAAAAACTTGTTGACCTCGTTGTAGAGACGGTCAACGGCAAGCAGACCAAAAACGAAATCAACAACACCAGAGAACTGGCAATATTCAAAACAGGAGTTACGTTATAAGTATGAAAGATTTTATGGATAAAGATTTCCTGCTGGACACCGAAACGGCCAAAAAGCTGTATCATGAGTACGCCGAAGATATGCCCATAATAGACTATCACTGCCACCTTCCCCCCAAGGAGATTTACGAGGACAAGAAGTTCCGCAACCTCGCCGAAGCCTGGCTGGGTGCGGGCGACAGGTTCGGCGACCACTATAAGTGGCGCGCCCTCCGCGCAAGGGGGTATGAAGAGGACTCCATCTCCGGTCCCGACGACGACAAAAAGAAGTATATGCAGTTCGTGGAATCTATGCCTTACTTCGTGGGCAACCCTCTGTATCTGTGGTCCCACCTGGAGATGCAGCGCTACTTCGGCATAAAGGACGTAATCTGCCCCGCCAACGCAGAAAAGATATGGAACGAGGCCAATAAGAAGCTGGAAACGCTCACCGCGCGCGAGATGATGTATAAGTTCAACGTCAAGACGGTTTGCACCACGGACGACCCCGTGGACAGCCTTGAATGGCACAAGAAGATGGCGGAGGACAAGACCCTTAAAGTAAAGGTGCGCCCCGCGTTTCGTCCGGACAAGGCCATAAACGTAGAACTTTCGTGGTTCGCCTCCTGGGTAAACCAGCTCGCGGGAGTATGGGGCAAGCCCATCAAGACGCTGGAAGATTTGTGCAACGCGCTTGCGGACAGGATTGAGTTCTTCCACTCAATGGGTTCGCGCGTGTCCGACCACGCCCTGGACGTAGTTCACTATGCGCCCGCAACCTATGAAGAGGCCAACGCCGTGTTCTTAAAGGGAATGAAGGGCAAAGAGATTACAGGCGAAGAGCAGGACAAGTACAAGGGCTACATTCTCATCTTCCTCGGCAAGGAGTATGCAAAGCGCGGCTGGGTACAGCAGTATCACATAGGGGCGCTGAGGAACAACTCCAAGAGTATGCTTGAAAAGATAGGCCCCGATACGGGCTTCGACGCGATAGAGGACCAGGTATATATGTCAAAGCTCTCCGCCCTTCTGGGCGCGCTTGACATAGCGGACGCCCTGCCCAAGACCATACTCTACTGCCTCAACCCCCGCGACAACTACGCGCTCACCGTTCTTGCCGGTTGCTTCCAGAAAGAGGGAGTAAAGGGCAGAGTGCAGGTAGGCACGGCGTGGTGGTTCCTCGACCAGCTCGACGGAATGAAGCAGAACCTTGAAACTCTTATGCAGGTAGGCCTCGTGGCGCAGTCCGTGGGTATGCTTACGGACAGCCGCTCGTTCCTCTCCTATCCCCGCCACGAGCTGTACAGAAGACTGCTCTGCCGTATGCTCGGCAGGCTTGTGGAGGACGGACAGTATCCCGTCTCCGAGATGAAGACGCTCGGCAAGATAGTGGAGGACGTCTGCTACAACAATGCAGAGGAGTACTTCGGCTTCAAAGAGGACTGATATTATTGTTTACAAGTGAAAGGGTTGCGCCCGCATTGCGGACGCAACCCTGTATTTTATTGCACGGACGGCGGATAGGTGCGATAATCCGCGCCGCTTGTTCTGCCGTGTTATTTTACTGCGCGGGCGGCCAATGTCCGCCCGCTATCGCGCAATTCCCCTTAAAAACAAGCATCCCGCGTTTTTTCGCGCGGGCGCGCGCATTATTATTATAACGTTACAGTTTATTTTTACAGCCCGAATCTGCTCATCGCCTCTTCGCACAATCGGGTCAGTCGTGCGGCTTCCCTTTCGGTAAGCTGTCTGCTCCACTCCGCGGGAGCAAGAGCGTGCGCGCTCAGATTGCGGAAGGCAAACCTCGCCGTCTTGTTGCGGTAGGTGTCGTTCCACCTGTCAAACAGCGCGGGGGCAATGTGGCTGCCTGCGCGGCAGTCAATAAAGTCGCACCTGCCGTAGTCGCGCCAGGGGCGGGCGAGGTAAACGCTTCCGTCGGCTGCGCCTCCCGATAAAAAGTCGCAGTCCGCGAAAGTAAATCCGCGCTCCTGTTTTAAAGAGTGCGCGGGTGCGGCAACGTATCCGCACCCCCTCGCGTCGGAGAGGGAAACCAGCCTGCAACGGCGGAAATACGCCTCGGCGCAGCCGAATATGAAGTCCACCGTGCCGCGTATCTCGCAGTTTTCAAAGCAGTGCAGGGAAGTGCCCTCCATATACAGCTCGTCGCGCGGAATAAATCCGTCGTAGTAGCCCTCGTCCGTGACGCCTGAATACCTTGCCACGAGGTCGTCCGGGAAGGGGGAGAGAAAGAGGGTGTCCTGCGTGGAGACAAGCAGCATATCTCTTGCGGAAAAGGCCCTGGCGTTGACGGACAGCGCAACGCACTGCCCGACCTCTTCCGGGGCGGTGTTGGAGTTGGCTATCGTGAAGTTTTCCAGCCGCACGTTTTCGCCCGTCACGCACACCGTGTAAGTGCGGAATGTGTTGTATTCCATTCCGTCCGGGTGGGGTTTGCGGGCGTAATCGTCCCAGGTAATCACCGTTGTTTCACGATTTTTTCCGACGATTTTTACGTCGGAACGGGAAATTTTTACTTTTTGTCTGTAGACGCCTTCAGACAAATATATTGTGGCGGGGCCGGTTAGACCGTCCAATATCTGCTGTAAATCGTCGTGCGGGGTGGCTTTTATCGTAACCATATAACTCTCCGTTCGGGTTTGTGCTTAGATTTTATCATAATTTTTTTTGTGAAACAATAGAAAAAGGTATTGATTTTTAAAAACCTCTATGTTATAATAGGGAAGCTAAATGTGAAATCATAACATTAAAACAGTAATTGTTTTGTTTGATAGATTAAGAGATGCGTAAAAATGGTTCAAGGATAATTTCATTTGCCAGATACCGCATAACCGACCTTTTACTGTTCGCCATAATACTCACGGCGTTTGAGCTGATAAGTTTCTTTGCTTTTACCGAATGGTTCAGCGACGACCTTAGTCGATATACCTTTTCGCTCGTAGTTCCCATATCATTGATAGTAATGGTCAGGTGGAACTGGTACGGTATGTTTTATGCCGTGTTGGACGGTTTGGTTTACTGTATCCTGCTGGTTGCGCGTTCGCAGATAGAAAGTGCAGACGCTTTGGAGTATTTCCTTGTATTTGCCATAGGCAATGCGTTTATAGGGCTCTGTTACCTGTTGGTAAGGTTTCTTGGGCGAAAAAGAATTGTCGGGAAGTGGTACTTCACCCTATTATATGTTGTTTGCGGCTGGGTGTGTATCGTAATCGGGCGTTCGGTTGTAAGCGTATTTTTCGGGAACAACTTCTTTGACGAATTGCTCTATTTTGCGGGTTGGGATTTGCTTTCGTTGGCAATAGCTTTGGTGATTATGTTTATACTGCGCCGTCTGGACGGTATGCTGGAGCGCCAGAAGGATTACCTGCTGAGGCTTGACCGGGAACGCAAGGAAAGATTTGAAGCAGACAACTTCGGCGAAAAACCGATAGAGATAGATGAAGAGACTTTTAAGTCTCTCAACAAAAAGGGGGACGACCTCTTCTGAGGCGACGACTTCTTTAAAAACTGAAGCTTGCTTCGGTTAAGGCGGCGGAAAGCCGCAACAATCAATCAGGGTAAACGGCAGCGGCCCGGTCTGGCAGCTCAGAAGCCGGCGAAGTGCGGCAAAACCATGCAAATCGGCTGATTTTGCGGCATAACTCCCGGCGAGGGCGCTTTTTCCGCGTTTTGAATGTTTTATTCGGAAGGCGAAAGGCATCGGGGGACAACCATTAAAACCGCTCGCAGGGCATTTCCGGCGGACTGTTGCTTGTATTTACAAATAATTACTTAAAATCTTTTTTAAGTGATATGGAGGGATTTATGTTCAAAACAAAATGCGACGACTTCCTGACGTATGACGAGACTACCGGGACTTACTCGGTATCCCCCGAACA
>CBCPNE010000073.1:0-13751 GCA_965120435.1 uncultured Clostridia bacterium | reverse complement strand
GGGTTTTAGGGTGGAAAAGAAAAAAAAGGGAAAAAAACTGGTTTTTTGTCCGGGGGGGGGTTTGGGGAGAGGGTGGGGGTTTTTTGGGGGCGGTGGTTTTTCCCCCCCGCCGCCTTTTGCACTCTGCGTTTTTATCGGGCGGAGCGCGCTTGCCTGCGCAGCTTTAAAACAGTATCTGCTGCACGGCTTTAAAATTCCCTATTGACAATCCTCCCGTCCGTACATATAATGTAAATATGGTTGCGCGCGCAACTATTGTGTGCGGACTGTTTTGCGGTTTGTCTCCGCGTCTGCGGAGGCGGGGAGGGAGTTTTGGCAAAATTTATGAAGAATATAAACCTCGTGTCGCGCAGCGCGGAGGTGTTCAGGGAAGAGAGGCTTAAAGCCTGCGGCATACGCGGATGTCAGTCCAAATACGTACTCGCGATAGCGGGCAGTCCGGGCATATCGCAGGAGGAGATTTCCCGCAGTCTGTTTGTAAACAAGAGCAACGTCGCCAGGCAGATAAGCCTTCTGGAGGAGGCGGGGTTTGTGACCAAGGTCGCCAACGAAGAGGACCGCCGCGCGGTGCTTCTTTACCCCACGCAGAAGATGCTTGACATAGTGCCCGCCGTGCGCGAGGTCAACGCCGAGTGGCGGCTGCTCGTGACGGAGGGCTTTTCCGCGGAGGAGCGGGAGCAGTTGCAGCGCCTGAGCGAAAAGATGGTGGAAAACGCGCGGCGGTATATGGAGGGGCTTCAATGAAAAAGACTCTCGGATACCTTAAGCCCTATTCGGGCAAGACGGCGCTCGCCCTCGCGGTGAAGTTTGCGGGCAGCGCGGCGGAACTCGTGCTTCCGTACATACTGTCATATATAATAGACAGCCTCATTCCCGTAAAAAATATCAGTATGATATGGATAATGGGCGGCGTAATGCTCGCCTTTTCATTGCTTGCCCTCGGCGGTAACATATGGGCAAACAGACTGTCCGCGCAGGTGGCGGGCGCGATGACGCACGATTTGCGGTACGACCTGTTCAGAAAGACCTGTTATCTCAAATGCGGGCAGGTGGACGAGGTGACTATGCCCTCGCTCATATCCCGCCTCACGTCGGATACCTACTATGTAAACCAGATGGTTGCGCGCACAATGCGTATGGGTGTGCGCGCGCCCATACTGCTGCTCGGCGGGCTTATATTCTGCTTTGCGCTTGACCCGCTGCTTGCTTGCGTGCTGCTCGCCGTCATACCGTTTGTTGCGGCTGCAATATGGATAATCACAAAGCGCAGCGTTCCGCGCTATATGGGCGTTCAGCGCGCCGGCGACGAAATGGTGCGCTCTATGCAGGAGGACATAACGGGTATAAGGGTGATAAAGGCCCTTTCAAAGACGGAGTATGAGGACAAAAAGTTTGAAGGAGTGGCCGGCAGGCTGGCGGCAAAGGAGTTCCGCGCCAACAGGATAATGTCGCTCACCAATCCGCTCACCACTCTGATACTCAATATAGGGCTTGTCGGCGTTATTGTCGCGGGGGCGTTCCTCTCCGACGAACCCGGCGTGATGACGGGCTTTCTCACATACTTCACGATAGTTCTGAACGCAATGCTCGGCATATCCAAAATATTTGTAGTGCTTTCGCGCGGGGTGGCCTCTTCTTCGAGGATAGAGAGCGTACTCGGAATGGACGAAAGCGAGCCCGTTGTTGATATGCCCGCGGGCAATGCGCAATTTGCCATAGAGTTCAGGGACGTTTCCTTTTCATATAACGGAAAGGAGGATAACCTGTACGGCGTGTCCTTTGCGCTTGGCAAGGGGCAGTCGTTGGGAATAATAGGGGCCACGGGTTGCGGCAAGTCCACCGTAATAAACCTTATGATGCGCTTTTACGACGTCAACGGCGGCGCGGTGTATGTGGACGGGACGGACGTGCGCTCGCTGCCCGCCGACAGTCTGAGGAGAAAGTTCGGCGCGGTGTTCCAGAACGACTTTCTTATGGCCTCCAGCGTGCGTGAGAACATTGACTACGGCCGCGGACTCGGTGAGGAGGACATTCTTAAGGCGGTGGATTGTGCGCAGGCAAAGGAATTTATAGACGGGCTTGAGGGCGGTCTTGATTACGACCTCGCCCAGAAGGCGGGCAACCTCTCAGGCGGGCAGAAGCAGAGGCTTTTGGTTGCGCGCGCCCTTGCGGGCAACCCTGAAATAATAGTGCTGGACGACAGCTCGTCCGCGCTCGACTATGCCACGGACGCGGCGCTCCGCCGCGCATTGGCGGCGGAATATCCCTCATCCACCAAGGTTATAGTTGCGCAACGGGTCAGTTCTGTAATGGCTTGCGACCTGATACTCGTGCTTGAGGACGGAAAAATTACGGGCAAGGGCACGCACGAACAGCTTATGGCGGACTGTGAGGAGTACAGGGCCATAGCGCAGACGCAGATGGGGGTGGCCGTATGAAGGAACCGCGCATCAACGTAAAGGATACCCGCCGCTTTGAAAAAAGGAAGGTGAATATCCGCTATATATTCAAAAATCTGTGGCGCTATTTAAAGCCGTATATGCCGCTACTTGTGCTGGTTTTTCTCGCGTCGCTCGCGGGGACGGCGCTCTCGCTGCTCGGCCCGCAGCTGTGCGGCGAAGCCATTGACGAGATAAAGACGGACGGCACCACGGACTTTTCAAGGATATTGTACTACGCCGTAGTATTGGTTGCGGTATATCTGGCGTCGGGCGTGCTCACCTATCTGTCCGCGATAGGAATGAGCTATCTCTCGCGCTGCGTTATAAAGAGGCTGAGGGCGGACATTTTTGCAAAACTGATGTCTTTGCCCGTATCGTACTTCGACAGCCGCCAGGCGGGCGATATAATCTCCGTGCTGTCCTATGATTTGGATACCCTCGGCGAATCTCTCACCAACGACGTAATAATGGTACTCACAAGCGCGGTTACCATAGTCGGCTCCTTTGTGATGATGATTCTGAACGCGCCCGTCCTCGTGCTGGTGTTCGCCGTAACGATACCCATATCGTTCGTCTTTACCTGGTGGATTTCCAAAAAGGTGCAGCCGCTGTTCAGAAAGCGCTCTTCAAAACTCGGCGAACTCAACGGGTTTATAGAGGAAATTATAGCAGGACAAAAGACCACCAAGGCCTATAACTGCGAAGAGGCGATAATGCAGAAGTTTGAGCTGAAGAATACGGAGGCGACGGACGCATACACCGCGGCGGAGAGCTTCGGCACAATATCGGGGCCCTCGGTCACTTTCATAAACAACCTGTCGCTTGCGCTTATAAGCGTGTTCGGCGCGCTTATGTTCATAAGCGGCGCAATAACAAGCGCGGGTAGCATAGCATCTTTCGTGCTGTATTCGCGCAAGTTCTCAGGGCCGATTAATGAGATTGCCAATGTTTTAAGCGAGTTCCAGTCGGCGCTTGCGGCGGCGGAGAGGTCGTTCAGGGTGCTGGAAGAGCCCTCTGAACCCGCCGACCCGGAGGGGGCGGAAGAGCTGAAGGACGTAAGGGGAGATGTGGAGATAGAGCACCTGCGCTTCGGCTACCTGCTCGGAAAGACTGTTATACACGACTTTTCTCTCAAGGCGGAACGGGGCGACGTAATAGCCATAGTGGGACACACCGGCGCGGGCAAGACTACGGTTATAAACCTGCTTATGCGCTTTTACGACGCTGATTCGGGGACAATCAGAATTGACGGCAAGGACATAACAAAGGTCACGCGCGATTCGCTCAGGCGTTCCTTTACGATGGTTCTGCAGGACACATGGCTGTTTGCGGGCAGCATATATGAAAATGTTGCCTACGGCAGCGATGGCGTCTCACGCGAGGACGTGGAGCGCGTGTGCAGGGCGGCAAAGATACACTCCTTTATCTCAAAACTGCCCGAAGGTTACGATACCCGCCTTACGGATAACGCGGTTAATATCTCCAGGGGGCAGAAACAGCTTCTCACCATAGCGCGCGCAATGCTTCTGGATTCGCCGATGCTCATTCTGGACGAGGCGACTTCCAACGTGGACACCCGCACAGAACAGCACATACAGCAGGCCATGCGCGAACTTATGCGCGGCAGAACGTGTTTTGTGATTGCACACAGACTGTCAACCATAAAGAGCGCGAAAAATATTCTCGTGATGGACCACGGCGACGTGGTGGAGCAGGGCACGCACGAACAGCTTATGGCGCGCCCGGACGGGTATTATGCAAAATTGTACTATTCGCAGTTTGACGCGGCGCAATAGGTCGTTTTTTTTCCGCGGGCGGCAGTATTTTCTGCCGCCCGCATTTGCTTCTGCATAAATTTTACTGCAAAAAAACAGGGCTATCTGCCCGCATATCGTTTGTAAATTACAGAATACAGTGATATAATATAGGTGCATTTGGTATTTTTTTATCGAAATGTATCGCGCATTGTTGCGCGCAAAGTAAGCGCCGTTTTTATGCGGCTGCAAGCTAAACGTAAATAAGACAGGAGTAGTTATGGCACAGTTCACTTTTGAGGGAACCGAAGAGCAGGAGAACGAGTTGAGGGCCTATATCGCCGCCGAAAAGGGTGAAAAGGGCTGCCTTATGCCCATAATGCACAAGGCAAACGAAATTTACGGCTACCTGCCCGCAGAGGTTCAGACCATTATCGCAGACGAGCTGGATATTCCGCTTGCGGAAGTTTACGGCGTTGCAACCTTCTATTCGCAGTTTTCTTTGAAGCCCAAGGGCAAACACCGCATAAGCATATGCCTCGGCACGGCGTGCTATGTAAAGGGTGCGGATAAAATTCTGGACGCGGTGGAAAAGGAACTCCGCATAACCTGCGGGGAATTGACGCCCGACAGAAAGTTCTCCCTTGACAGCTGCCGCTGCGTAGGCGCCTGCGGCCTTGCGCCCGTAATGATTGTGGACGACGAAGTCTACGGCAGGCTCACGGAAAAAGAGGTCAAGAACGTGCTTGACAAATATATCAAGGAGTGATGTGCCATGACCTTTAAAGAATTGAAAGCGAGGACGGAGAAGTACGCCGACCTCATAAGAGTGAGAAGGCTTGTGCGCGAACAGGCCGAAAAACTTGCCCCCGTTACGGGATACCGCAAACAGGTGCTGGTGTGCGGAGGCACGGGCTGTACTTCCAGCCATTCTCTGAAAGTTATTTCTCAGCTTGAGGAGAGCTTTAAAGAACTCGGCATAGACGACGTCCTCATAGTAAAGACGGGCTGCTTCGGCCTGTGCGCCCTCGGCCCCATAATGATTGTATATCCCGAAGGCGCGTTCTATCCGCATATGACGCCCGAACACGCAAAGACTGTTGCGGAAAAACACCTTGTAAAGGGCGGCGAAATAGTAAAGGAACTGCTGTATGAAGGCACCGTGCACGAAGACGGCAGCATAATTCCCTTTGCCGAAATCCCCTTCTACAAGCACCAGATGCGCATTGCGCTCAGGAACTGCGGCGTCATCGCGGCGGAGAGCATTGACGAGGCCATATCCGCGGGCGACTATTCGGCGCTTGCAAAGGTACTCAAAAATATGACGGGCGACCAGGTCATAGAGGAGATAAAGGCGTCCGGCCTGCGCGGACGCGGCGGTGCGGGCTTCCCCACGGGCGTAAAATGGGCGACTTCAAAGGCGGCCCCCGGCGACGAAAAGTATGTGGTGTGCAACGCGGACGAGGGCGACCCCGGCGCGTTTATGGACCGCTCCGTGCTGGAGGGCGACCCCCATTGCGTGCTTGAGGCTATGGCAATAGCAGGCTATGCTGTGGGCGCGCACCAGGGCTTCATATATGTGCGCGCGGAATACCCCATAGCCGTAGAACGTCTTGAAATCGCTATAAAGCAGGCGCGGGAGTGCGGACTGCTCGGCAAGAACGTATTGGGCAGCGGATTTGACTTCGACATCTCCATACGCCTCGGCGCGGGCGCGTTTGTCTGCGGCGAGGAGACCGCGCTTATGAAGAGCATAGAGGGCTTCCGCGGAGAACCCCGTCCCCGTCCGCCCTTTTCGGCTACATGCGGCGTGTTCGGCAAACCCACCGTATTGAACAACGTGGAGACGTGGGCCAACATAGCTCCCATAATTTTAAACGGCGCAAAGTGGTTTGCCTCCATAGGCACGGAAAAGAGCAAGGGAACAAAGGTGTTCGCCCTCGGCGGCAAGATACACAACGTGGGCCTTGTTGAAGTTCCTATGGGTACTACCCTGCGCACCATAATCTACGACGTCGGCGGCGGAATCCCCGGCGGCAAACAGTTCAAGGCCGCGCAGACGGGCGGCCCCTCCGGCGGCTGTATCCCCGCAAAGTACATAGACGCGGGAATGGATTTCGACAGCCTGAAAGAGATAGGCTCTATGATGGGTTCGGGCGGCCTCATCGTTATGGATGAGGACACCTGTATGGTGGACATAGCGAAGTTCTATCTTGAGTTCACCGCAGACGAAAGCTGCGGCAAGTGCAATCCCTGCCGCATAGGCACCAAGAGGCTTCTTGAAATCCTCACGCGGATAACTGAGGGCAAGGGAAGGCCTGAGGACATAGACAGAATACGCGACCTCGCAGAATATATGCAGGCTTCCTCGCTGTGCGCGCTCGGCCAGTCGGCCCCCAATCCCATACTCTCCACGATGAACTCCTTCCTGGAGGAGTACAAGGCTCATATATATGAAAAGAGGTGTCCCGCAGGCGTGTGCAAGTCGCTTCTCAACTACTACATACTTACGGATAAATGCCGCGGCTGCACGCTGTGCGCGCGCAACTGCCCCGTTCAGGCCATAACCGGCTCTGTAAAATCGCCACACATTATAGATACGGCAAAGTGTATCAGGTGCGGCCAGTGTATAGCGCACTGCAAGTTCGGCGCTATCATAAAGAAGTAAGGAGGGCAATGGTAAGATGGTCAATTTGAAGATAAACGGTATTCCCGTTTCCGTACCGGAAGGTTCAACCATAATGCAGGCGGCAAAGCTCGCCAATATAAGAATACCTACCCTCTGCTATCTGAAGGACGTCCAGTGCGTCGGCTCGTGCAGAATGTGCCTTGTGGAGGCTACGGGTGCGCGCGGCCTTGTTGCGGCGTGCGTGTACCCCGTATCAGAGGGTATGGAGGTGCGTACCAACACCCCCAGGGTGCGCAAATCGAGGAAGATGACGGTGGAGCTCATTCTCTCCACCCACAAGAAGAAGTGCCTCTCCTGCGTGCGCTCTATGAACTGCGAGTTGCAGAAGCTTGCGCTTGAATACAACGCCGAAGAGGACGAATACGGCACCGACCACGACGTTCAGCCCATAGACGACCTCTCGCCCTCTGTGGTGAGGGACAACTCCAAGTGCATACTGTGTACGCGCTGCGTGGCTGCGTGCGACCACCAGACGATAGGCGCCATCGGCCCCAAAAACAGGGGCTATTCCAAGGTGATAGGTTCACCCTATGACGTGTCGCTCGCGTTTACGCCCTGCGTAAACTGCGGACAGTGCATAGTTGCCTGTCCCGTGGGCGCGCTGTATGAAAAGTCCGCCGTGGCAGACGTATGGGGCGCTATAGTGGACGACAGAAAGAAGGTGGTGTTTTACACCGCACCCTCCGTGCGCGCAACCCTTGGCGAGGCGTTCGGCCTGCCCGTTGGCACCAATGTGGAGGGCAAGATGGTCACCGCCATAAAGCAGCTGGGCGACGTAAAGTGCTTCAATATGGACATTACGGCAGACCTCACCATAATGGAGGAGGCCGCTGAGCTTGTAAACAGGGTAAAGAGCGGAGCAACGCTGCCTATGTTCACAAGCTGCTGCCCCGCGTGGGTCAAGTTCCTTGAACATTACTATCCCTCATTCATTCCCAATCTGTCCTCCTGCAAGTCCCCGCAGGAGATGTTCAGCGCATTGCTCAAAACTTACTACTGTATGAAAGAGGGTATAAAGCCTGAAGATTTGTACGTCGTTTCGGTTATTCCCTGCACGGCAAAGAAGTTTGAAGCCACCCGCGATGAACTCGGCAGATACACGGACGCGGCTCTCACCACGCGCGAGCTTGCCAAGATGATAAGGGAGGCGGGCATAGACTTTGCCAATCTTCCTGAAAGCGCGTTTGACGACCCCTTCGGCACGGCTTCAGGCGGCGGCGCGATATTCGGCGCCACCGGCGGCGTGATGGAGGCGGCCCTCCGTGTTGCGGCAAAGACGCTCGGCGACAAGGACCAGCCCATAGTGTTCGAAGAAGTCCGCGGCACGCAGGGCGTGAAGGAGGCTACTTACACGCTCGGCGGAGTTACCGTCAACGTGGCGGTTGCAAGCGGCCTCGGCAACGCGCGCAAGGTGATGGAGGACATAAAGAGCGGCAGAAAGAACTATACCTTTGTAGAGGTTATGGCCTGCCCCGGCGGCTGTATAAACGGCGGCGGCCAGCCGTATATTCACGACGAAGTCCGCAACAACGTGGATTTAAAGACGCTCCGCGCACAGGCGCTGTACGATTCCGACAGCGACAACGCAATGCGCACTTCCGACCAGACCCCTGCGGTCAAAACGCTGTACCGTGAGTTCTTCGGCGAGCCGAACAGCCACAAGGCGCACGACCTGCTGCATACGCACTACATACCCCGTCCCAAG
Source organism: uncultured Clostridia bacterium (assembly GCA_965120435.1). Classification (GTDB taxonomy): domain Bacteria; phylum Bacillota; class Clostridia; order Christensenellales; family Borkfalkiaceae; genus Coproplasma. The sequence continues at coordinate 5,162 of CBCPNE010000073.1, read as the reverse complement.
TACTGAGATGTAAAGATTGGCGGCGCCGTCAGGCGCCGCCTTTGTTTTTTGGGTATGTGCGAGTTATTTAAACCGTCATATGATTTACCCGTATAACAAATAGCAGACAGAAAAACAGCTTCGGCACATTCAAAGCGCCGAAGCTGTTTCAGGTTTATATTAAATTTATTCTCTTCCCTGAATAAGTGCCGTACTCAGTCTGTTAATTCGGTTATATATATTATTCGCCCTTGGGCAGGCTCTTCAGGTATGCGTCCATAGAGAGCGCCACGCGCTTGGCCTGTTCCACGGCCTCTACAACAGTCTTTGCGCCCTTTACCACGTCGCCTGAGGCGAACAGTCCGGGGCGGCTGGTCATTCCGTTTTCGTCTATCTTGGCAAGGCCGCGCTCTGTAAGTTCCAGCCCCTTGGTGTCTGTGAGTATGAGGTTGGAAGGCTTCTGCGATACGGCAATTATCACGGAGTCGGCCTCCATAAGCTCAGCTTCCTCCGACATAGATATAACTTTGTGGTTTTCGTCGCAGACAGTGTCCTTGAAAATTACGCCACTGTCAGTAATTTCAACGGGCGCCTTGTTGTATATCATCTCTGCGCCCTCTATAAGCGCGTATTCAACTTCTTCCTTGTTGGCGGTATAGCGGTCGCTGCGCACCACAATCTTTACGGATTTCACGCCGCGGCGGAGGGCGGTGCGCGCCACGTCCATTGCCACGTTGCCGGCGCCTATTATTATAAGGCTCTTGCCAAAATCATAAACTTCGGGGGCTTCAAGGTAGTGTACGCCGTAGTGGACGTGCCCCAGCGTTTCGCCCTTTATGTTGAGGTTTATGGGCCACGTCACGCCCGTGCCTATGGATATTGCCTTGAAGCCGTCGCGGAACAGTTCCTCTATTCCGAACGATTTGCCTATCGTGATGTTGGGCTTTATCTTTATGCCCAGCTTGCGCATAAGCGAATCGTAGCGGTCTATGAATGACTTGGGAAGGCGGAATTCGGGTATGCCGAAGCGGAGAACGCCGCCAATCTTGGCCTTTGATTCAAACACCGTCACGTCGTATCCCAGCTGAGCCATCTTGATGGCGGTGGTGATGCCCGCGGGGCCTGAACCTATTACGGCAACCTTTATGCCGTTTGCAGGCGCGCAGTCAATTTCCAGCACGTCAAGGTAGCGTTCGGAGATAAAGTTTTCAATCGTGCCCACTTCCACAGGCTAGCCCTTTATGCCGCGCACGCAGTGCCCCTGGCACTGGCGGCCGTGGTCGCACACTATGGAGCATATTACAGAGAGCGGATTGTTGTCAAACAGCATCTTGCCCGCGCCGTTTATATCTCCGTTAAGGAAAGCCTGTATCATCTGCGGAATGGGCGTGTTTATAGGACAGCCCGTTCTGCACAAAGGTTTTTTGCAGTTAAGACATCTTTTGGATTCGGCTATAACGTTATGTGCCATATTTAATTCCCCCTGTCGCGCGCTGCCGCGCAAAAAAATTTATAATCTCTTTATTCAAGCGCCGCTTTGATTTTTTCAATCATTTCGGCGTACTCTCCCTCGGTGAGATACTTCTTGCCGGGATTCATCTGGAACACGCCGCCCCATTCGTCCCCGTCCTTATACTTGGGGCAGAGGTGGAAGTGCAGGTGGTAGCCTGTATCTCCGTATGCGCCGTAGTTGAGTTTGTCCGGGCTGAAGGCCTTATGAATTGCCTTGGCCGCCCTGTTTACGTCCGCAAAGAAGGCGTTTCTCTCTTCGTCGGAGATGTCCACAATCTCGCTTACATGGTCCTTATAAGCGACTATGCACCTCCCCGGTTTGCTCTGTTCCTTGAAGAGTATCAGCGTGCTGACGTCAAGGTCGCATATGTATATGCCGAATTTTGCCAGAAGTTCGCCGCGCATACAGTAGCCGCAGTTGCAGTCTTTTGCGTGTTCCATATATAAATATTACCCCTTGAAATTTATTTATCTGCAATATTATATCACAGCCAAAATCAATATTCAATAGCAAAATCAAAAATAATTACACTATATAACGATAAATTGCGGCCGCGTCCGCTACTCGTGGCAGTGGCGGTGTTCGGGCAATATAATCTGTTCGGCCTGTTTGTGTAAGCGGCAAATAAAACAGCCCCGCACGCCGTGTATGGCTTGCGGGGCTTAAATTATGCGCTTCAGCGCCTTATCTCAAAGTCCTGGTTCATCAGTTTTATTATGGCGTCAACGTCGTCCGTTATGTTGAAGTCGCCGTGCATAGTATGCTTCAGAACGGAGCTTGCTACGGCAAAGTTGACAATATCCTGCGGCTCCATTCCCGCCATCATTGCATAGAACAGTCCGCTTGCAAAGGCGTCTCCGCCGCCCACGCGGTCAAGTATGGTGAAGCGGAACGTCTTGCTTTCATAAGTCTTTCCGTTGTACCAAAGGTATGCCTTGAGCGAATTTTCGCTGCCTGAGTGTACAAAGCGCACAGTTCTGCCTATGGCCTTGAAGTGCCACTTTTCGTGCAGGGCGCGGAATATCCTGTCCTGTTCCTCAAAGGTGGGGGTCATACTCAGGCCGTCCTTCAGGTCCTTGCCGTCGGGGCCCGGCAGGTTTATCGGCTCTATGCCTATCAGCACGTCTATGTAGGGCATATATTCGGTGAGGCAGTCGCGCGCCTCCTGAAAGCTCCAAAGTGCGCTCCTGAAATTGCAGTCGAAGCTGACGGTCATTCCAAGCTCCTTTGCTGTTTTCAGCGATTTCAGGGTAAGCTCGCGGCAGTTTGCAGACAGTGCGGGCGTTATTCCGCTGGTGTGCAGCCAGGTATAGCCCTTGAGCTTTTCTTTGAAGTCTATTTCAGAGAAGTCGTATGTCGCAAATGCAGAACCTGCCCTGTCGTAAGTTACTTTGGAAGAGCGTACTCCGAAGCCCTCTTCAAGATAGTAAAGTCCCATTCTGCCGCTCTTTGAGCGTATGCAGGGCGAACAGTGTACGTCCTGCGCGCGCAGATAGCGTATGGCGGCCTTGCCTATGGAACTGTCCGGCACTACGGTAAAGTAGGAGGCGTCTATGCCGAGGTTGGATAGCGAAACTGCCACGTTTGCCTCCGCTCCGCCGTAGGTCACTATGAAGGAGTTGGTCATTCTTATCTTTTCATAGTTGGGGGGAGCAAGCCTGAGCAACAGCTCTCCCGTGGTTATAAAACGAACTTCAGATTTGTCAGTCATATAATTTCCCCTTGTGTGGTGTTGTTGAATGTATTATACCACTGATTTTTGCGTTTGTACATACATTAATTGAAATTTTTTGGGCACACATGCGGGCTTTTGTGTGCGCATACCCTTGCAATGGCGCTTTTGCGGTGGTAAAATATCCATATGAAACTTAAAATTACGGCGGATTGCCAGGCGGACGGGAAGAGCTACGGCGGCACGCAGATTATGCAGGCGGCCGCAGGGGAATATATTCTTGACGATATTTTCAGACTGAATTTTTTCCGCATTATAATAGACGACATAATAGGCGACGCGCTGTGTTTCCGCCTGATGGAGGGCGCTTCTCCGCACTTCTATGTTCTGGAGGGCGTTGGCGACAGGGCGGTTTTCGAGCGGGAGACCCCCGCAGAGAGCGACTATTTCACGTTTGAACTTCTGGCCGACTGAACGGGAGCAAAGGGCTATGGAAAAGGAAGTGCTTACTGAATTTGCAAAAGGGTTTGAAGGAGCCGTGTGCGACTATCCGTTTGAGGGGGACTTCACCTCTTTCGTGTTGAGGCACGGGCGCGGCGGCAGCTGGTTTGCGCTGTTTATGGAGGCTCCCGCAGAGAGCCTTCTGCGTTGTTGCGCAAACAAGGCGGCCGCCCTTGATAAGCTGTTCGGCGGAAGACGGCGGGTGGAGATTGTAAACCTAAAGTGCGACCCCGCGCTTTCGCTCATTCTGCAGGAAAATTTTACGGGCGTGCTGCCCGCGTACCATATGAACAAGCGGCTGTGGATAACCGTCATTCTCCGCTCGGACGTGCCGGACGAACAGCTGAAGGGGCTCACGGAGCTGAGCTACGGGCTGACGTCAAAGGGGGCAAGGGGTGAAAGAAAACTTTAATATTACTTCTGTGGACAGGTGTACCGTATCTTACGGTGACCTTGAATTTTCGGCGATAGAGCGGCTCGGACGGGTGAGTTTTTACGACCTTCTCACCCCGGAAGAGCTTGCGGAGGCCGCGGCGGAGGCGGACGCTCTGCTTGTAAACAAGGCGGAGGTCACGCGGGAACTGATAGAAAAGTGCCCCCGCCTTAAATATGTTGGCACATATTCCACGGGCTACAACAACGTAGACATACGCGCGCTTGAAGAGCGCGGCATCGTATGCTGCAACGTGCCGGGGTACTCCACCGCGGCGGTGTGCCAGCACGTCTTTGCTCTGTTGCTTATGTGCGAGGGCAGGACGGACAAATACGCCGCGTCCGTTGCGGCGGGCGACTGGATAAAGAGCAGGGCGTTCTGCTACTTTCCGTGGCAGATTAGCGAGGTTTGCGGCAAGACGTTCGGTGTGTACGGCTACGGAAATACAGGCAGGGCCGTTGCGCGCGCGGCTGAGGGCTTCGGGATGAAAGTTATTGTTCATACGCGCACCGCGCCGCGTGACTGCCCCTACGAAGTCGTGGGCTCGGATGAAATTTTTGCGCGGAGCGACTATCTGTCGCTGCACTGTCCGCTTTCGCCTGAAACGGCAAAAACAGTAAACGCGCGCACGCTTGCGCTGATGAAGCCTTCCGCCGTGCTTATAAATACGGCGCGGGGCGGGCTGGTTGACGAGGCGGCTTTGGCCGCGGCGCTGAAGGACGGCAAAATAAAGGCTGCTTGCCTGGACGTGCTTGAAAAAGAGCCGATGAAGGCGGACACTCCGCTGTACGGCGCGCCCCGCTGCATAATAACTCCTCACATAGCGTGGGGACCGAGGGAGACGAGAGCCCGCCTTGTGGAGGAGGTGGCCGCAAATCTGGAGGCCTTCCTTGAAGGCAGGCCGCGCAATCAGATAACTCACATAAAATTATAAAAAAAACGGGCGGCATATGGTGCCGCCCGTACATTTTAAATTTTTAATCGGTTGCAGAATTTTGTGCGCCAAGGACAGAATCCACGGAAGAGAGTCTGTATTCAACGGTGCCGAGGCCGAAACTCAGGGG
>CBCPNE010000072.1:0-4387 GCA_965120435.1 uncultured Clostridia bacterium | reverse complement strand
GCCCGCACGGCAAAACCTGTGGTCGGAAAATCTTCGTCTGAGCCCGAAGTACAGCTCTATACGGGCAACGCGCAGACGGAACAGCCGGCCAATCCTCAGCAGTATGCTGAATCAGAATACGCTCAGCCGGCATATATTCCTCCCGTACAGGAGACTACCGTTCAACCTGAATATTCCTATCCCAACAAGGTTGACGACGACAGATTTTCTCCTGAAAAGTTGGGAAGACGGATACTTTTCGGCGACGAATTTGCCGCTGAAAGTTACAGACGTAACGGGATTTTTGACGAAAATTCCTATTTCAATCACCCTATAAGAAACGACGGCGACTACATACGCGGCTTTTCAGACGGCAAGGGCAAGTCTGAGGGGACTATGTATGAGAGCTATACTCGTTCATACGGCAACAGCGTCGAAAGTGAGAGCCCCTCAACGTCGGGCGGAGTACTTTACGGCGATACCCCCGCAAGCAGGCTGGAAGATAGTGCAACTTCCTCATACGGTGCGCGCGAGAGCGGCTATGTCGCCCCGACATACGGCAACAGCGGCGGACAGGCAGATTTTTCTCCAGAGGAAGAAAGTTTCAAGGCGGAACCTGAACAGAGTGAAGATTTTCCTGCTTTTGAAGATACGCCGTTGCAGTCTGATTTGACGGAGAGCATTTCCGCCGAATCCGGCAGCAGTGCGCCGCTTCGCGGAGAAGAGGAGATTTCATTCGGCAGGGACGCTCTTTCTGACAGGGTGCGCGGAGATTTCGGTTCAAGGAACAAGCTTCCTGAAATGGAGGACGACGGTGACGTTTCATCACGTCGCGGCCCTGTCGGCTTCGGCTCGGAAGAAGGCGCGGCGCGCCGCGCAGATATATTCCGTGAAGAACAGCCTGCGGCCGACGACGTCGTAGAGCAGAGTTCTTCAGGCAACGACCTGTATTCTATATTCAGTTCGTCCAATTCCCGCCTCGGAGAAAGCAGGGTTGAACCGGACGTATCCCGTCTTTCAGCTCGCAGGGAGAGCAATTCCAATCTGTTTGACGAAGACTCTTCCGAAGATTCTCTTTCAGGCAGGGGCAGGGGACTTGATAACAGAGAATTGCCCGGGGAAATCAACCGCGCCGATTCAGGTCTGACTTCCGGTCGCGGCGTCGGGCTGCCCTCAGGTCGCGGCGAAGCAATTCCCGTTCCTTCGCGTACCGCGGCGGAACAGCCCGCGCCTCCCGCAGAGGAGAAGAAGCCGCCGCATGTGTGGAAGAAGTATGTGCGCCCCTCACTCGACCTGCTTGACGACTATTCCGAATACAACGACGTCAATACCGCTGAAATAGAAGAAAGTAAGCGTGTAATCGTTGAGACGCTTGCAGGCTTCAGGATAGAGAGCGAAATTTCTAACGTCGTTATAGGTCCCGCTATAACCCGATACGACATAATAATACGGGACAGGACAAACATAAAGAATTCCCTTAAATACAGGGAATCTATAGCAATGGCGCTCAAAAAGGAGAACGTCAACGCCTACCTCAACTATTCAAAGGGTGCGCTGTCAATAGAGGTGCCCAACAACAACAGGAGCGTAGTCGGGCTCAAGACGATGCTCACTTCATCCTCGTACATTAACAGCAAAAACACGTCTCTTACGTTTACCCTCGGCAAAAATGTAGAGGGCGTCTGCGTGTGTCCCGACATAACCAAGATGCCGCACCTGCTCGTTGCAGGTACTACGGGCAGCGGTAAGAGTATCTGTCTGAGTTCGCTTTTGATAAGCCTTCTCTACAAGTACGGACCCGAAGAGCTGCGCTTCATTCTCGTGGACCCCAAACAGGTGGAATTTATAAGCTATGACAAGCTGCCTCACCTTATGATAAACGAGATTATATACGACGTGGACAAGGCTATAAAGGCGCTCAACTGGGCTATAAAGGAGATGGAGCGCAGGTACACTCTGTTCAAGGATATGACGGAGACGGGCGCCAATGCCAAGGGGCACGTCAAAATAGCCACCAAGGACATAAACGAATACAACAGTCACCTTGAAGAGGGGGAAGAAAAGCTTCCGAAGATAGTTATAGTGCTTGACGAGTTCGGCGACCTGATGCTTCAGGCCAAAAAGGACATTGAAAGCAGGATAATCAAGCTCGTCCAGAAGGCGCGTGCCTGCGGAATACATCTGATACTTGCAACGCAGAGACCCTCCGTAGACTGCATAACGGGACTTATTAAGTCCAATCTGCCTACAAGGATAGGTTTCAAGGTAGGTTCGTTCGAGGATTCGCGCACCATATTCGATGTCGGCGGTGCGGAAAAGCTTCTCGGCAAGGGCGATATGTATTTCCGTTCGGCCGAGCGTCCCGAACTTGTTCGTATTCAGGGCTGTTTTGTGGACACTCCTGAGGTGCAGCGCGTGACCGACTTTATAAAGCAGAACAACGAAACTTACTTTGACCAGAGCGTATCAGACTTCATAAACAAAGTTGAGGAACCTGAGGCGACAGCTACCCTTTCTGACGGGGTTGACAGCGCTGAAGAGGCAAAGATTGACGATACGTTCATAAGGGCTCTCAAGTACTGCGTAACGGCAAACGCGGCCTCTGTTTCAATGATTCAGCGCCGCTTCCCCATTGGTTACATAAAGGCCTGCAAGATTATAGACTGGATGGAAAATATGAATTATATCACAAAGTCGGAAGGTTCCAAGTCCAGAAAGGTTTTGCTCTCGCAGGAAGAGTTCATAAATACGTATGGGGATATAGATGACTGATTTTACCTGCAAAAAGTTCGGCCTTATTTCGCTCGGCTGCGATAAAAACAGGGTTGACGCAGAGAAGCTGCTTGCAGAAATAAAGGCGCGCGGCTGCGCCGTCACCAATGAAATCGGAGAGGCGGATATTCTGATTATCAATACCTGCGCCTTTTTGCAGGATGCCCGTAAAGAGGCAATCGATACGATAATCGAGTGCGCGGAATATAAAAAGCGCAACCTTGAGAAGATAGTGGTTACGGGGTGTCTGCCGCAGAAGTTTATCGGCGAGCTTTATGACGAGCTTACAGAGGCGGACGTCTTTCTCGGAACGTATGATTACGATGTGTTTTTCACCGCGCTTGAAGCGGCGTATGCTGACGGACGAAGCAACTATGTGGGGAAGGGCGGCAATCCGTTTACCTGCAAAAGGGTTGTAACTACTCCGTTGCACTATGCCTATCTCAAGATTGCAGACGGTTGCAGTAACTGCTGTACATATTGCCTGATACCTAAAATACGTGGAAAATATTTCAGCTATCCGATTGAAAAACTTGTGGAAGAGGCTTCGAACCTCGGCGAGGTAAGCGAACTTATTATCGTTGCCCAGGACGTAACAAAGTACGGCATTGACCTTTACGGCGAAAAAAAACTTTGTGAAATTTTGCAAAAGCTGACAGCGCTTGACAACATTAATAGTGTAAGATTGTTGTATTGTTACCCTGAAATGATTGACGGCGACCTTATTGCCGAGGTGCGCGACAATCCCAAGATAATCAAGTACTTTGACATACCATTTCAGCACAGCGAGGACAGAGTTCTCAGGCTTATGAACAGAAAGGGTACAAGGCAATCGTACCTTGACCTTATTGAAAAACTGAGGAGAGAGATTCCCGGGGTTGCCATACGCTCTACGTTCATATGCGGCTTTCCCTCAGAAACAGAGGAAGAGAGCGCCGCGCTTGCTGAATTTCTCCGTGAAGCACGCCTGAACAACTGCGGCTTTTTTGCCTACTCAAGGGAAGAGGGTACGCCTGCGTTCAGAATTAAGGGTCAAATATCCGCTGCCGTCAAAAGAAGGCGCGTAAAAAATATGTATGACGTCCAAAGCAAGATTTCGCTTGAACGCCAAAGCTCCTATAAGGGCAAGACCTTGCGCGTGCTGTGCGACGGCATAGACGACGGGCGAAACTGTTTCTACGGCAGACCGTATTTCTGTGCGCCGGATATAGACGGAAAGGTGTACTTCAATGCACCATTTGCCGAACAGGGCAAGTATTACGATGTTTTAATAACAGATTACGACAGCTACGATTTGTTCGGGAGAACGGAGGACTATTGCAATGAGTGAAGAAGAGAGCAGACCGTCCGATGAGCCAAAGGAGGACAGGCAGACTGAAGATACTGCTTTGAAGCAGGACGTGGCAAGGGATGATAAATTTTTCAGATTTGCCGCAGGCAAGGGAGTAATGAATCTGCCCAACAAGCTCACCATAAGCAGAATGGTAATGATTCCTGTGTTCGTGCTGTTTTTCTATCTGGGATTCGAGGGGCACTATTTTGTTGCGCTTGCAATATTTATAATAGCTTCGCTGACCGACCTTCTGGACGGCAAAATCGCCCGCAGATACAACCTTGTAACCAATCTCGGAAAATT
>CBCPNE010000071.1:0-2555 GCA_965120435.1 uncultured Clostridia bacterium | reverse complement strand
GAAGAGAGCAGCACGCCGCCCGAATTGGCCTGCCTGTATACTTCATTCATAGCCCGCATGGGCCAGTTGTAGTTGAGTTTATATGTGTCGTCGCTCTTAACAATCTTTAAAGCGTGCGTAGGGCAGAGGCATACGCAACGGTGGCAGTTTACGCACTTGTTGCTGTCTGCTATCATCTTGCCCAGGTCTTTATCGTACTTGTGAACTTCGTTGGCGCACTGCCTTTCGCACACCCTGCAAGCTATGCAGAGGTCGGCGTTCCTGACGACCTCATAATCGGCAGGTATAAAAATGTCCTTCATCTGCTCTCTCCTTTCCTCAGGGTATAAATTACGGGCTGTCCGCCTGCGGGGGCGAATATGCTGTCAAGTTCGGGCTCTATCACCCTTATTCCGCATTCCTCGGAGGATACGAACGCAAAGTCGCCCTTTTCCGCGCACACCATAGAGCGGAGCTTTAACCTGTCGTTCAAAGCCATAAGTCCGCCCGTAAAGCCGAATATTATGGAGAAAGGTCCCGTGATAAGCAGCGACGGGAAGGCCTTCCGCAGGAATATCTCCTGCCTGCGCTCTTCCTCGCTCTTTTCCTCTATGGTAGACCAGAAAGAGGCGGAAATCACCTTGGCGACTTCCTCCAGCGTAAGTTTTTTGACCCTTAAAAGGTAATCTATTATGTAAGTTATAACCTCAGTGTCCGTCTGCAGGTTGCACTTGTAGCCGAACATCTCTATAAAACGCCTGTTCGCGTCATAGGAGGAAATTTCACCGTTGTGTACTACGGAATAGCTGAGCAGCCCGAACGGGTGCGCGCCGCCCCACCAACCGGGGGTGTTTGTGGGATACCTGCCGTGGCTCGTCCACATATATCCCTCGTACTCCTCGTCCAGCAGGTAGAATCTGCCTATGTCCTCAGGGAAGCCTACGCCCTTGAATATTCCCATATCCTTGCCGCTGGAAAAGACAAACGCGCCGTTTATGTTGGTGTTTATGGTGTTGACGCATTTTACTATGTACTGTTCTTCATCCAGCAAAGAATTTGCCAGCCTCTTTGACAGGGGCGACAAAAAGTAGCGGTATATGAGCGGAACGCCGTTCACCCCGTTGACCTTCCTTGTCTTCATCTCAGAAGAATAGACCACCTCAAAGCGGGACGCAAGGTAATCCTCCGTCTCCTTCTTGGCGGTGCGGCTGTTAAAAAACAGGTGGAAGGCGTAAAAATCCTTATAGTCGGGATATATACCGTACCCCGCAAAGCCGCCGCCGAGGCCGTTGGAACGGTCGTGCATGGTGGCTATGGAGCGGATAATCTTTTCTCCCGTCATTCTGTTACCGCTTCTGTCGATAATCGCGCTTACAGCGCAACCTGAGGGTATTCTTACCTCTCCCTCAAAGGGAAGTCCTCCCTTTATTTCAGCATTGTCCGACGTAAACATACAAATAACTCCGTTGGCGGATTTTATCCCGTCCCCCGCGGAAAGCGGGCGGTTACGGGCGCTCTCTCCCGCCGTTTGCTTTGTGCATAATGTTAAATTTCAGGCACTATGGCAATCCTAAAATATTATATAAAAAACGCCCTTTTTAGTCAAGCGTTAATATTTGACAAAAGATAATTTGCTCCTCTGTTGTTGTTCAATTATTTTATATTTAATATAAGTCTTGCTTATAAATAGGAAAGATTTGCCATCCTCCCTCCAATACGGCAAAATATTTTTGTGACTTTACAGAAAAAGCCCGCAAACCTTGCGGCCTGCGGACTTTTCCTGTATCTATGAGAGAGCGGGGTGAGCAAATTGAAAATTATTTGGTGGGTTCCGCCTCGTTGGTGAGGGCGGCCGCACCCGTCGCACCGGTGCGAACGCGCATTACGTTCTCTACGCCGGATACGAATATCTTGCCTGCACCGTACTTGCCGTCGTCCAGAACGCTCTGTGCAACCGCAACTACCAGCTTAGGGTCTACAGTGCTTACCACTATGTCAACCTGAACCTTGGGGATAAGGTGCATCGTGGTTTCAATGCCTCTGTAGTGGCCCGTCTTGCCGGCCTGGGTGCCGCAACCCACTACGTTGGTAACGGTCATACCTGTTACGCCTATCTGAGCCATTGCGTCCTTAAGGGTAAGGAACTTATCCTGGCCGGTGATGATGGTTACCTTGGTGTACTTGGCTGCATTTGCAGGAGCAAGGTCAATATCTGCGGGCTTGATACCCGATACGTCTACCGGCTCGCCTTCGCCGTCATAAGAGGGGATTGAAGGCACGAAGTCGGGATATGCAGAGGTGAGGCCGTGTTCCATAATGTCGAGGCCGATGATTTCCTCTTCGGGATTTGCCCTGAGGCCGTTCCACTTCTTCGCATAGGCGAATACTTCGGAAGGCTTATAAACCTTATACTTAACCATTACGGGTATGTACTTGATTGCTGCGAACACGCATATCATCAAAGCGGTCGTCCAGGCAAGTATGGTTACCATGCCGAGGCACTGTACGCCGAGAAGAGTTGCGTTGCCCGAATAGAAGAGGCCGTCTGCGGTATCGAAAAGACCTACAGCCACGAT
>CBCPNE010000070.1:0-7471 GCA_965120435.1 uncultured Clostridia bacterium | reverse complement strand
TTGGGGGACGAAACTCCCGGAGAGAGTTGGAGCAAAAAAAAAAATATCACAAAAAACCCTCGCAGGACGGAACGGGAGGAAAACTTTCCCCCCCCCGCTTCAAATATCCATTTATTTATTTCAGACGCCGCACGCCGCGCCGTCCGCTCAAGCAATCATTTAATCAGGTCTGAAAGTTTTTTGGAGTTTAAAAAATTCATAATAACTTCGTCCAGCTCCTTCCACAGGGGCAGGGAAAGGCAGTTGGCCGCGTTTTCGCACGGGACGTCTGAATATAGGCAGGACACAGGCGCAAGCGGGCCCTCCGCCGCCACTATTATCTCACCCACAGTACACTCTTCCGCAGGTTTTGCAAGGCGGTAGCCGCCGCTCTTGCCGCGCGCGCTGAGTACAAGCCCCGCCGCAGACAGCGGACCCATAACCGCCTCAAGATACTTCACGCTCTCCCGCTGGCGGTCGGCAATATCCGTGAGCGAGATATTGCTTCCGTCGTTGTGCTGGGCAAGGTCTATCATAACTTTGAGGGCATTGCGGCCCTTTGTGGTTATCATCATAGCAAATCAACCGCCGTATTCAATCATTTTTTCTATGCACTTAACCGCCGCAAGGCGAGTTGCCTCGTCCATTACAATCTCTTCCCCGCCCGCGCCGGCAACGGCGTTATATACGTCCACAATGGTTGTAATCTTCATATTGTGGCATATGAGGTCCTTTGAGAGGGGATAAAACTTTTTATCGGGGCATTTAAGCTGCAGGTGCTGCACTATCGCGTTTTCAGTGCCGATTATAAATTCTTTATGAGCGGACTTTTCCGCAAAGTCCATTATACCCGTGGTGGAACCGACATAGTCCGCAAGCTCGGTCACCTGGGGCTTACATTCGGGATGAACGAGGAACAGCGCGTTCGGGTGGGCGGCCTTTGCCTTCAATACGTCCGCCCTGCCCATCTTCGCGTGCGTGGGGCAACCGCCGGAGAGCAGTTCGAAATTCTTTTCGGGGAGCTGTTTCTGCACATATGTGCCGAGATTTATATCAGGAATGAACAGTATGTCCTTTGCGGGCAGCGCCCTGCAGATTTTTACCGCGCTTGAAGAGGTAACGCACACGTCGCACACAGTCTTGAGTTCGGCCGTGGTATTTATGTAAGCCACCACCGTGTAGCCGGGCAGACTCTCCTTCACCTGAGAGATAAGTTCCCTGTCCATCTGTTCCGCCATAGGACAGCCCGCGTCGGGGTTGGCGAGGATTACCTTCTTCTGCGGGGAAAGCATCTTAACCGTCTCCGCCATAAAGCGCACGCCGCACATAACCACCGTGGAGTTGGGGGCAGTCTTTGCCTTTACGGAGAGGGCGTAGCTGTCGCCCGTGAAGTCGGCTACTTCGCATATATCCGGCGACATATAGCTGTGCGCGAGTATGCACACATCGCGCTCTTTTTTGAGTTTTAAAATCTTTTCCTGTAAATCTTTTATCATATAAACTCCTATAAATACGCTATGATTATATCACAACACGGCCGCGCGGTCAACAGGATTGAGAACAACTTGCGGCTGTAAATTTTTTCATACCCCGCCCCGGAACGCCGCCCCGATTGTTGAAGCAGGAAAAAACCGCGCCGTGCATGCGCGCCGAACTTTGCGCTCTTTACAAAACGCGGTCGGCGTGTTACAATATATAAGAGTAAATTAATGGACGCAATTTTATGAAAAAGTGCAGAATTACCGTTATGAAAAAGACTTTTCACGCAGACCTTGCGGAAAAGTACGAAAACCCCGTTGAAAACGCCTGCGATATGCGGGAAGGGCAGGTTTTTACCGCTAACGGCCTCAGCCGTCCGGACGGCCTGTGCGAGAGCGCACGGCAGAGTATGTATCCCTTTGTGCTCGCCCTCTCCTGCGGCGGCGGCGACATATACGACGGCTGGATGAAAAACAGGCGTTCGGCAATGATTTCCTGCAACGACGGCTTCCGCCCCGTAAGTTTTTACATAGAGGCGCTGGACGAGCCCGACCGATAAACCCCGCCAAAAACCTCTCCCTCCGCGCAATAAAATACATTTTTTTTGTTATTTGCGGCATATCCCCGCGCGAATTGCCCGCCGCAGGCCCGCACGCAATTTTTTTGACCGCGCATAGAGGACGACAAATCACAGATTTTTGCCGGAAACGCACGCCTTAACAAATAACTTACGCCTCAGAATATGCCGAAGAGCAAAACAAGCCGCGCATTGTTGCGCGGCTTGTTTGAATTTTGGTGGACCTGCAGAGAGTTGCACTCTGGTCTTACGGAGTTTGCGCGGGCTTTCTACATACTTAGTTTACCTATGAACTTACTCCGACGCCCCCGGTAAACGGGGTGCGGCGGCCGCATACCGCTGAAATACACATTAAAGAGCGCGGCAAAACCCTTTAAAGCGTTGTCCGCCTGAGATAGCGCTCCTCACCGCGCGGCGGCGTCGCCGAGAGGAACGGACCGCTTAAACTTAAGCGGCGCAGGCCATTGCAGACGCCCTGTAAGCGGGGAATGCGATGGTTTTGGAATCTTTTGATTCTGCGTTTAAATTTAATTTCCGTTTTTACAAAGCCGAGCCTTTGGTATGCTTACTCCGCCCTCCGTCCGCAATCGAAACTGTGTCAGGCCCGAAAATGCCGTGGAGATTTTTACGGCGGGACTATATTATACACGCCATTATACACGCCGCCGCGCAAAAAGGCAAGCGTAAAAATATGCAAAATTCCGCCTCGCACAAGGGCGTGCGGATAAATTTCTCATATTTACGCAATACGTTTTTTATTGACATTTTTCCACAAATATTATAAAGTTAGGTGAACACTATACTATAAAAACGCTGTTCGCGAAAAATACATTCGGGCCTTAAAAAATGATTTACACAGTTACATTCAATCCGTCGCTGGATTACTATGTAAAAGTAAATAATCTGAAGAGCGGAATAGTCAACCGCACCGTCAACGAATATATTACCGTCGGCGGCAAGGGACTGAACGTATCGCTTGCCCTCAAAGAACTCGGCAACGAAACGTTCGCCTTCGGCTTCATTGCAGGGTTTACCGGCAACGCCATTGACGACATCGTCACGCGGACGGGGCTCGAACACGAATTTATCCGCGTGGACGGCCAGAGCCGCATAAACGTAAAAATTAAGAGCAATACGGAAACGGACATAAACGGCACGGGCGCGCTTGTGACAGAGAGCGACGTAGACAAGCTTACAAAGCGGCTTAAAGAGCGGCTTAAAGACGGTGACTGGCTGATAATCTGCGGCAGCGTACCCTCCACCCTTGACGATAATGCGTATGAAAACCTTTTAAAACGGCTCAGGACGGTCAAGAACGTCAACGTGGTTGTGGACGCCTGCGGCAGCCTGCTTACAAACACCCTGAAATACAAACCATTCCTCATCAAGCCCAACATATTTGAACTGTGCGAAATTTTCGGCCTTAAGACGCTTCCCAACACCGTGCAGATTGCCGAATGTGCGCGCACTCTGCAAAAGCGCGGGGCGCGCAACGTTATAGTTTCTATGGGCAGCGACGGCGCCGTTATGGTCACCGAAACGCAGCAGGCGATGTATGTGCGCGCGGCGCGCGGACAGCTTGTCAACTCCGTCGGCGCGGGCGACAGTATGATTGCGGGATTTATACACGAATATTTAAGTTCGGGCAATTACTTTGCCGCGCTGAACTTTGCAACCGCCGCGGGAAGCGCGTGCGCGTTTACGCAGCATCTCGCCACGCGCGAACAGATTGAGTACATAGAATCGCTGATGCTATGATTTCACTGTACCTGTGCAGGACGGACGAACGTCACCGCATTTTACACTCCCTCCTCTCCCGCTACGGCGAAATTGAACGCACGCCGAATGGCAAGCCGTATATCCGAGGCAATCCTGTATACTTCAGCGTTGCGCACAGCGGCGGACTTTGTACGATAGCCATATCCTCCTCGCCCGTGGGCGTGGACTGCGAACTTGAACGCGGCAGAACGCACAAGATAATCTCCGACAGTTTCTGCCCCGAAGAGCGGGCCGAAATAGAGAGCGAGCGCGACTTTCTTGAACACTGGACGGCGCGGGAGGCCTACACAAAACTCGTCGGCGCGCGCATATGGGACACGTTCAGGCGGTTGAGTTTAACAGGCGGAAAGCTGCGCTCAGACGGCGAAATACTGCCTGAAGAAATTACCTTTCTGTATGAAAGGGGCGCGGTTATATGCGTGTGCGGCGACAGCCGCGAAATAACCGTAAAGCAGACAGATTGACGACAGGCCGCTGTACAGCGGCCTGTTTTTTTGCCGCAGACCGCCCTATCCCGCGCACAAAAATTTGCCTTGCGCCGCACATTCTGTTATAATGGCGTTATGAAGTGTTTTGTAATCGCAATGGAGAGCGAAGCCGCGCCCGTAGTTGCAAATATGACGGACGTGGCGCATAGCTCAGTCTGCGGCAAAAATATCTACGAAGGTACGTTGTGCGGAAGCCGAGTATGCGTAATAGTGTGCGGCGTGGGCAAGGTAAACGCCGCGTGCGGCGCGCAGCTTGCCATAGATATGAAGTCCGCCGACTGCATAATAAACATAGGCGTGGCGGGCGCGCTGAACGACGGCCTGCGCGTGGGCGGGATATATTGTATCTCCGCCGCCGTGCAGTACGATTTTGACCTCGTGCAGCTCAACCACACGCCGATAGGCACGCTCAACGAATTTAACGACCGCTGGCTCAGGCTTGAAACCGTGGAAAAATACGCCGCAAAGAAGCTGGCCACGGGCGACAGATTCAACGACAGCGAGGCCGACTACAGGCTGCTCACGGGCGAGCTTGGCGCCGATATACGCGATATGGAGGGCGGCGCGATTGCGCAGACGTGCGCGCACGCAGGCGTGCCGTTGTATTCCTTCAAGGCAATATCAGACATAGCCGGCAGCGGCAGCACCACCGACCAGTTTTTAAGCAATCTGGAGCTGTGCGCCCGCAATTTAAGCAGTGAAATTCCGCAGATTTTTGAATCAATACTGCGCGCCTCAGGGAAATAATTATGAAGAGAATACCTTCCTTTTCAAAAAATCACGACGAAATTGTGCCCGGCCTGTACGAGTGCGGCGCCGCCCACGGCGTAACCACCTGGGACCTGCGCTTCAAAAAGCCGAACTGCGGCGACTACATAGAGCAGAAGGCTTTGCACACAACCGAACACATAATAGCCACCATACTCAGAAACGGCCCCCGCGGAGGCGATATAATATACTTCGGCCCTATGGGCTGCCGCACGGGCTTTTACCTGCTCACAACCGGGATGGACAGGGCCGCCGTGCTTGAAATGCTGAAAGCGGCCTTTGCCGAAGCTGACAATTTCAACGAAATTCCCGGCAGCAGACGGGAGGAATGTGGAAATTACAGAGAGCACGACCTGGAGGGCGCAAAGGCCGAATGTGCCGCCTACCTTGCCGTGCTGGAGGCGCTGTGATACCCCTCGGCGGCGGCTGGGACGAGGCCTTAAAGCCGCTGTTTGAGGACGGGCGCTACCTGAAGATACGCGAATTTTTAAAGTACGAATACAGCCACTATGTGGTATATCCCGATATGTACGACCTGTACAACTGCTTCCGCTATACGCCGCTTTCAAAGCTTAAAGCGGTGATTCTGGGGCAGGACCCCTACCACGAACCGGGGCAGGCACACGGGCTGTGTTTTTCTGTAAAGAGGGGCGTTCCTCTCCCCCCTTCGCTGAAAAATATTTATAAAGAGGTGGAGAGCGACCTCGGCATAAGGCAGCCCGACTGCGGAGATTTGACCCCTTGGGCAGAGGAGGGCGTACTGCTCCTGAACACCACCCTCACCGTGCGCGAACACAGGGCAAATTCTCACTCGCAGTGCGGCTGGGGCTGGTTTACTGACAGCGTGATAAAGCTTATATCTGACAGCACCGAAAACACGGTGTTCATACTCTGGGGCGGCAACGCGCGCTCTAAAAAGCCGCTCATAGACAGCGGCCGCCACCTTGTCATAGAGAGCGCCCACCCCTCGCCGCTGTCCGCATACAACGGCTTCTTCGGAAGCAGGCCGTTTTCAAGGACGAACGAATACTTAATTTCGCGCGGCAAGTCCCCCGTTGACTGGAATCTGAACGACAGACAATAAATCACAATAAATTTTTAAAGAAGGTAAACTATGAAGTATGCAGTTGTACTCGGCGACGGAATGGCCGACCGCAAGATAGCCGCTCTCGGCGGCAGGACCTGCCTTGAGTATGCAAAGACGCCCAACCTTGACGCGCTCGCGCCTCATTCCGAAGTGGGCAAATTCCGCACCGTGCCCGACGGCTTCAAGCCGGGCAGCGACGTTGCGAATATGTGCGTAATGGGCTTCAACCCGAAAAAATACTACACAGGCCGCTCCCCCCTTGAGGCGGTTGCGATGGGCATTGAACTCAGGGATACGGACGTAACCCTGCGCGCAAATCTTGTGACGCTTTCGGGCGACGGGGACTATGAATACAAGACAATGGCCGACTATTCCGCGGGCGAGATAACCACGGACGAGGCGCGCGAGCTGATAGAATACCTGAGAGAAAACCTCAAGACAGACGGCTTTACTCTGTACGCGGGCGTATCCTACCGCCACTGCCTTGTGGCGCAGAACGGCGTAACGGGACACGACCTCACACCCCCTCACGACATATCCGACAGAGTGATTACCGAATACCTCCCCAAGGGTCCCTGCGGCGAAAAATATCTTGATATTATGAAGCGGAGCTATGACCTGCTTAAGGAACACCCCGTAAACCTGAAGCGCATAAAAGAGGGCAAAAACCCTGCAAACAGCCTTTGGCTGTGGGGCGAGGGCACCAAGCCTATGCTGGACGGCTTCACTGAAAAGACGGGTCTTAAGGGCGGAGTTATCTCTGCGGTGGACCTTGTAAAGGGAATATGCCTGCTTGCAGGAATGAAGTTTATACCCGTTGAGGGCGCAACCGGCAATTACGACACCAACTTCACCGCAAAGGCCAACGCCGCGGCGGACGCACTGATTGACGGCGGGCTGGACTATGTGTATATCCATATGGAGGGGCCGGACGAGTGCGGCCACCATGGGGACGTTGAACACAAAGTGTTCTCCATAGAATGTATAGACGGGCAGGTTGTAAAGGCGCTGAAAGCGCGCCTTGAGGCCGCCGGTGAGGACTATGCGATACTCGTATGCCCCGACCACCCCACTCCCTGCGCCATAAAGACGCACACCTCAGACCCCGTGCCCTACTTGCTGTACACAAACATAAAAGACCTCGGCAACGGCGCGGCGCGCTACACTGAGGACGAGGCGGAAAAGACGGGGCTGTTTATCCCCGACGGCTACACGCTTATAGACAGAATGTTGAATATAAAATAATTGCAGATACAGCGGCTACAAATGCAGCGGGGGGGGGGGGGGGGGGGAGGGAGTGGGGGCGTTGGGGTG
>CBCPNE010000069.1:0-2567 GCA_965120435.1 uncultured Clostridia bacterium | reverse complement strand
CCTCGGAATGGGCAGGGCCATAGGCGAAACTATGGCTGTGCAGTTCGTCATAGGCAACACCACAAACGGCTACCCCACGGGGCTTTTCGACGGCTTTGCAACCCTGACTTCAAAGATGGTTCAGGAGTGGGGCTACGCCTCTGATGACAAAAAGGCCGTGTTTATGGCCTGCGGCTTCGTGCTGCTTGTATTTATACTTATAATCAATCTGTGCATAATGGCCATACGCCGCGGCGGCAAGGGAGGCAGGGGCGGTGCGAACAAGTACTTCACCCGCCGCGTAAAGGGCGAGGCCGACACCATAAAGAGCGCCTTAAGCTACCGCAAGACGGGCAGCGTACAGGATGTTTTATGGATATTGTCCTACGTTATTTCGGCCATAGTGGCCGCCGTTCTGGTCATAATAGTGGGATATATAGTAATAAACGGCGTGGGCAACCTCTCTTTCGACTTCCTGTTCGGCGAAAGCCGTAACGGTCACACCACGCTTGCGCCCGCGTTCGTATCCACGGGAATGGTTATATTGCTGTCGCTCGCCATAGCGCTGCCGCTTGGCATAGGTGCGGCCATATACCTCAACGAGTACGCCAAAAAGAACAGCATATTCGTCAAAATCGTCAGGATTTTCGTGGATACGCTTGCCGGTATTCCGTCAATAGTGTTCGGTCTGTTCGGTTACCTCATATTTACGCAGACTATGGGATATACGCTTTTGGGCGGCAGCATAATCGTGGCTCTGATTATTCTGCCCACGATAATAAGGTCGGTGGAGCAGTCGCTGTCTGAAGTGCCGGACAGTATGCGGGAGGCCTCTCTCGCGCTCGGCGCGGGCAAGCTGAGGACGATATTCAGGGTGGTTCTGCCCTGCGCGCTTGCGGGTATTATAACCTCGGTGATACTCTCTATCGGCAAGATAGTATCGGAGAGCGCGGCGCTCATCTTCACTGCGGGCAACGTAATCACAATGCCGGGCGGCTACCTCTCGTCAGGTTCAACTTTCGCCGTGTATATGTATAAATTTATGAACGAGGGCCTCGGCTTCGGCCAATGCTATGCAACGGCTGTAGTCCTTCTGGTCTTAGTCATAATACTCAACCTGTTGGTCACGCTCGTAGAGCGCCTCGGCGACAGGGACAAGGGCAAACCGCGTCCTCTACGCGCAGTGAAAAGTTGGTTTTTAAGTATAAAAGAAGTGCTCCGAAGGGGCAGAAAGGCTGCTCCGGAGGCGGGCGGCGAAGACGGCGCCGAAAATCAGGAGAAAGAAAAGGTGGAAGCAGATGTTTACCAGGCATAAGGTGAAAGAAGAACTTCAGCGGGAGAAAGGCGAAAACAAGAAGAAGTCAGGGCGCAACAGTGTGGAAAACTTCAATATTGAAAACGGCATTGCCATCAGCGTCAGAAATATGAATTTGTTTTACGGGAGTTTCCAGGCGCTTAAAGACATTAACATGGAGATACCCGAAAAGAAGATTACGGCGTTCATCGGGCCGTCGGGCTGCGGAAAGTCCACGCTCATAAAATCGCTCAACAGAATGAACGACCTCATAACGGGCTGCAAAATAACGGGCGAGATATGTATAGGCGATACAAATATCTACGATAAAAAGACAGACCTCGCTATGCTCAGGAAGAATGTGGGAATGGTGTTCCAGCGCCCCAATCCCCTTGCAATGAGCGTGTATGACAACATAGCCTACGGTCCGCGCACCTTCGGCATACGCTCCAAGTCTGTGCTTGACGGCATTGTGGAAACGTCGCTCCGCGGCGCGGCAATGTGGGACGAACTCAAAGACAGGCTGGGCAAGTCGGCCCTCGGTCTTTCGGGCGGCCAGCAGCAGAGGCTGTGCATAGCCCGCGCCCTTGCAGTGGAGCCGCAGATTCTTCTGATGGACGAACCCACTTCGGCGCTCGACCCCATCTCTACCGGCAAGATAGAGGAGCTCTGCGTTGAGCTGAAGAACAAGGTCACCATAGTAATGGTCACGCACAATATGCAGCAGGCGTTCAGAATTTCAGATAAGACGGCGTTCTTCCTGCTCGGCGAAATGGTGGAGATGAACGACACCAAAGAACTGTGGGCGCACCCTAAAAGCAAAAAGACGGACGACTATATCAACGGACGCTTCGGTTGATATTTGTCTGCGCCTGTGTTCAGACGCGACAACAAACTTTCCCTCCTTTGATACTATATTCAAATCCGCCGAGTGCTAATCGCACTCGGCGGATTTGACTTTATGTACATATGCGCCCGTATGCAGCAATGCTGTTTTCACCGCTCTGCGGTAGCGTAATCTCCGTTGTTTTTTTGAATTATATCACATATGCGCAGTTGTTGCAATGTGCAGGTGTGCAGTGTTTTGCGCGGGCAGCCTTAATTTACCATACCGCAATTATTTGTCTTTTTGATAAACGGGTGATATAATGTATAATGCGTGATAATACAATGGCGTATAATACAGTTCTCTTGCTGAGAGGTTTTTACTTATGAAGATAGCAATGACGGGCGTAAGCGGAAATATGGGCGAGGAAGCGCTTTCGCAGACGCTCGAACTTGAATTTGTAGATGA
>CBCPNE010000068.1:0-8580 GCA_965120435.1 uncultured Clostridia bacterium | reverse complement strand
CTTTTAAGAATTGACACGCATATATGCCGCAATTAACGGTTTTTTGCAAAAATAAGCGGCGCGCAAATCTGCGCGCCGCTTTAAAGTTTTATCCGCAAAATATTTTATTTATTGTAGTTTACAATCTGTGCAAACTCGGCTTTCAGCGAGGCCGAGCCTATCAATCCGCCGTCTATATCGGGCTGGGCCATAAGCCCCTTGCAGTTGCCCGCGTTCATAGAGCCGCCGTACTGTATAATCACCTTTTCGGCGCACTTCGGGCAGAAGAGTTCGCCTATCTTTTTGCGTATGTAGGCAATGGTCTCCTGTGCCTGTTCGTCCGTGGCCGTCCTGCCGGTGCCTATCGCCCACACGGGCTCGTAGGCTATCACAACCTTGGTTATATCCTCGATTCCCGCAAGTCCGACCTCCAGCTGGCGGTCAAGCACCTTTTCGGTTACGCCGCTTTCGCGCTCTTCAAGCGTCTCGCCTACGCAGGTAATGGGGGTCATTCCCGCCGCAATTACTGCCTTGGTGCGCAAATTCACCGTTTCGTCCGTTTCACCGAAGTACTGTCTTCTTTCGCTGTGTCCTATGATTACGTACTTAACGCCGTATTCTTTCAGCATATCGGCGGAAATCTCGCCCGTGTATGCCCCTTTGGGCTGCCAATGCATATTTTCCGCGCCTATGGCAATGTTGCTGCCCTTCGCGGCCTCTGTCATAGCCGGTATGAGTATGGCTGGCACGCACAGCGCCACGTCGCAGTCGGCGTTTGCCACAAGCGGTTTAAGCTCCTCAATCAGCTTTGCTCCGCTCTCCGCCGTCATATTCATCTTCCAGTTGCCTGCAATAAAAGCCTTTCTCATTATTATCCCCCGATTATTTGATTTTTGCGGCGCGGGTGAACCCGCGCCGCCATTATTTTTCATTTATGCGTTTTACGCTTTTTCATTGAGGCAGGCGATACCGGGCAGTACCTTGCCCTCGAACAGCTCAAGCGAAGCTCCGCCGCCAGTAGAAATATGCGTAACCTTGTCGGCAAAGCCAAGCTGCTGAATTGCGGCCGCGCTGTCGCCGCCGCCTATGATGGTGGTGCATTTGCCGTAAACGTCCGCAAGCGCCTGCGCAACGGCTATGGTGCCCTTAGCAAGGGTGGGGTTTTCAAACACGCCCATAGGTCCGTTCCATATAACGGCCTTTGCCGACTGTATGCGGCTTGCGTAAAGCTTTCTCGTCTCTTCGCCTATGTCCATTCCCATCTTGTCGGCGGGAATTTTGTCCGCAGGTACGGTTGCGGCGTCCACGGGCGCGTCTATGGGGTCGGGGAAGCTGCTGCACACAACCGTGTCTACGGGCAGGAGCAGTTCCTTGCCGGCCGCCGCGGCCTTGTCCATCATCTGTTTGCAGTAGTCAATCTTCTCCTCGTCCAGAAGGGAGGTGCCCACTTCGTAGCCCTTAGCCTTTAAGAAGGTATATGCCATTCCGCCGCCGATAATCAGCGTGTCGCACTTTTCCAGAAGGTTGGAAATAACGTTCAGCTTGTCTGCAACCTTCGCTCCGCCAAGTATTGCAACAAAGGGGCGGGCGGGGTTTTCAAGCGTGTCCGCCATTATGGTGAGTTCCTTTTCTATAAGGAAGCCGCAAACGGCAGTCTTTATAATGCCGTATTCAACTATGGCGGCGGTGGAGGCGTGGCTGCGGTGAGCCGTGCCGAACGCGTCGTTCACATATATTTCAGCGTCGTATGCAAGGTCCTTGCAGAACTGCAGGTCTTTCTTTTCCTCCTCCCAGTGGAAGCGGAGGTTCTCCAGAAGCACGGCCTCGCCGGCTTTAAGCGCGTCGCGCTTGGCCTTTGCGTCGGGGCCTACAACGTCGCTTGCAAACTTAACCTTGCCGCCCAAAAGCTCGTTGAGCCTTGCGGCAACGGGCGCAAGCGTAAGCTTTACGGGCTCTTCCTTTCTGGCCTTGGCCTCTATCGCCGCGGCGGTCGTTTCGCCCGCGTCAACCTTCTTCTGGTCCTTCTTGTTCAGCCTGAATTCTTCAGAAAGAATGGAGTGGGGCTTGCCCATATGAGAGCAGAGAGTAACTTTCGCGCCCGCGTCAAGCAGGTACTTTATCGTGGGCAGCGCGCCCTGAATTCTGTTTTCATCCGTTATCTTTCCGTCCTTCATAGGTACGTTGAAGTCGCAGCGGACGAGTACATTTTTGCCCTTTAAGTCCTTGAGGTCCTTTACAGACATTTTGTTCATAAAAAAACCGTTCTCCTTGAATCAATATTTTTATATCAACTATAATTATAAATAATTGCGCCGCGAAAGTCAACCCGTGCGGCGGGGTAAAAGTCACCCCGCGCAAATAATTTGACCCGCCGTAATGTTGAGCGGTGCGGGGAACAGCCGCAAAAAAAGATTTTTTTACAAAATAGTAAAAATTAATTGAATATGTCAGAATAATGTGATATAATGTTTTAAAATCGGGCATCTGGTTAAATATCTTATGAAAATATGCGTTGCGGGGCTGGGCCTTATCGGCGGCTCCATATGTATGGCCCTCAGGCGCGCGGGCTACAGCGTAGACGGCTTCAACCGTTCGCGCGCGCCGCTTGAATATGCCATTGAAAACAAGATAGTCGACGGCGAGGCCTCAGACTTTACCCGTTACGACATAGTCTTTGTCGCGTTTCCTCCGCGCGCAGCGGCGGACTTTATCCTCAAAACCCCTTTCAAAGACGGCGCCGTCGTCGCGGACATATGCGGCGTAAAGCGTTTTCTTGAAAGGGAGGTGTATTCTTCTCCGCGCAATTTCTTCTATGTGGGCACGCACCCGATGGCGGGCAAGGAAGTTTCAGGCATAAAAAACGCCTGCGCCGACCTCTTTGACAGGGCAAGTATGGTCATAACTTCCTGCAAAAGCACAGACGCTTCCGCCCTTGCCGCAATAAAGGGCCTCACAAAGGATATGGGTTTCAAGTACATCGTGGAGTGTTCTGCCGAAGTTCACGACAGAAAAATTGCCTACACTTCTCAGCTCGCGCACATAGTTTCCAACGCCTACGTCAGGGACGGCGAGATTGAAAACTGCCTCGGCTTTACGGGCGGCAGCTTTCAGGATATGACCAGGATTGCCGTCGTTGACGAAGGAGTCTGGTCAGAACTCTATCTCCTCAACAGGGACAATCTCTCCCTTAAAATAGGCAATCTGATAGCCAGTCTTTCAGAACTGAAGTCCGCGCTGGACGGCGCAGACCGTGCAGCCCTTGCGGAGTGTCTGAAAGTCGGGCGCGAATGTTTCGCTTCTGCGGGAAGCCGCGACGGGGCGGATATAAAAGTCATAAAACTTAAATAGATAAAATATGAGAG
Organism: uncultured Clostridia bacterium; assembly: GCA_965120435.1. Classification (GTDB taxonomy): domain Bacteria; phylum Bacillota; class Clostridia; order Christensenellales; family Borkfalkiaceae; genus Coproplasma. The sequence goes on along the minus strand of CBCPNE010000068.1, from coordinate 5,239 downwards.
TAAAGATAGATATTTTTTCCGTAAACGGGGGAGACAGTTCTTCCTGTCGCGGGCGGGGCGAACTCCTTACGCAGGCGGACGGATTTTCCGTCGCCTATAATCTGGAGGGGGACGACTGCCTCATAGAGTATCGCGGCGGCAAAATAGTCCAGACGCGCCGCGGCAGACTCAACTTTACCATTACCTTTGCCGAGGGGCTCGCAACCGAGTGCGTCCTCAGCGAGGGTGGGCAAGAACTCTCCTTTCCCGTCAGCACCAAGTCACTCAGCGCCGTGCTGTCGCAGGACGGCTGCGTCATAACTCTTTCCTACTATCGGGGCGAAGAGCGCGAATATACAGAGGTGATTTTTACCGCCGAACGCGACAGGCTGCCCGATTCAAAGCGGCAGCCCCGCCGCCGCGTACTGTAAGGTTCGTTTCAATCTTTCAGAAAATATAAAAAAATTTCAGGCTCAAGGGCCGCAGGAGAAAAATTCAGCTTCTATGAAAATAAGGTATTTGGGACACTCAAGCTTTCAGCTCATTGAAAGCACAGGCACAACCGTGGTCACAGACCCGTATTCAGACACCGTAGGCTTCGGTATGCCAAAGGTTTCGGCAGACGCCGTCACCGTATCGCATCACCACTACGACCACGACGCCGCGTCAAAAATCGGCGGTTCGCCCGCATTGATTGACAAGGAGGGCAGCTACGACCTCCCCGGCGTGGAAATCAACTCCATAAAGAGCTTCCACGACGCAAACGGCGGAAAGGACAGGGGGGAGAACATTATCTTCAAATTCAGCATGGACGGCATAGAGGTATGCCACCTCGGCGACATAGGCGAAGAGTGTTCTACAGAACTTATAGAATCTCTCCTCCCGGTGAACGTTCTTCTCATTCCCGTGGGCGGCACATATACTATTGACGCGGAACAGGCAAAGGAGTATGTGGACAGGATAATGCCGGACATAGTCATACCTATGCACTTCCGCGAAAAGGGTAAAAAACTTGACATAGACAGGGTAGAGGAGTTCACCGACCTTTTCGACGACGAAGAAGTCGTTGCGGAAGACCGGTCAGAGATTGAAATCTCCCGCGAAGATTTGGGCGGCGACGTCACAAAAATAATAGTTATGAAAAAAGTGGAGGATTGAAAATGAGCGAGATTGTTCAGAAACTCAAAACCGAACTCGATAAGCGCAGTATCTACGACCTTCGCCAGATAGGCAGGGCTGTTGGCGTGAAAAGACCTGCCGACATGAACAAGCAGCCCCTGATAGAGCGCATTGTGGCGATTGCGGAGTGCAAAGAAGACCCCGTTCCCCGTTCAACCAAGGGCGCACCCCCCAAGTCGGAGGTGTACGACAAGGAGATGGTCGCCCTCGTTGAAAGGTGCAGGGACTATTTCAGCGGATACAAGGCCGAATACGCTGCCGACGAAAAGTCCGTCGGCGAAGAGCGCGATAACGGCGTCGGGAGCATAACGGAAATTGAAGATGAAGAGCGCACATACACAGGCGTGCTTGAATTTACTGAAAAGTTCTGGTTCCTCCGCACAAAAAACTTTGAAGTCACCTCCAACGGCGACGTGTTCGTACACACCTCGTTTATAAACCGCTTCCGCCTCAGGGAGGGAGATATGATAACCTGCAAGGCCAGGCGCAGGAAGGAGAACGAGTGTCCGGGCGCAACCTATATAGTCACGGTAAACGGCGTGCGCCCCGATATGCTCAATCCCCGTCCCTCGTTTGAAAGTCTTACTCCCTGCTATCCTGACGAACGCTATACGCTTGAGCGCGCGGACGGCACTCTCACGGGCAGGGTGGTAGACCTGTTCTCCCCCATAGGCAAGGGACAGAGGGCTCTCATAGTCTCGCCCCCCAAGGCTGGCAAGACTACCATGCTCAAGGATATAGCCTGCTCAATTACGGCCAACTATCCCTCGGCGGAAGTTATAGTACTCCTCATAGACGAACGTCCGGAGGAGGTAACCGATATAAAGCGCACCGTGGATAAGGCGCGCGTGGTGTACTCCACGTTCGACAAGGGCGAACACCACCACATTCACGCCGCAATGCTCACCATGGAGTACGCAAAGCGCCTTGTGGAGGCGGGCAAGGACGTCGTTATACTGATGGACAGCATCACGAGGCTCACAAGGGCATACAACTCCGTCACCAATTCGGGCAGAATGCTCTCAGGCGGCCTCGACCCCCAGGCCCTTATAGAGCCGAGAAAGTTCTTCGGTTCGGCACGCAACATAGAGGGAGGCGGCTCTCTCACCATAATTGCAACCGCCCTCGTGGATACGGGCAGCAGGCTGGACGACGTAATCTATGAAGAGTTCAAATCTGCGGGCAATATGGAACTCGTGCTCTCGCGCGAACTTGCCGAAAGGCGCATCTTCCCCGCAATAGACATAAAGGCCTCAGGCGCGAGAAAGGAAGAGCTGCTGCTCTCAAGGGAGGAACTCAACGCTTCCTGCAAGTTCCGCCAGCTGATAGGCAGACAGGTAAACAGCGAAAATCTTTACGCTATGATAAACAAGACGCGCAACAATGCAGAACTGTGTTCCCGCGCGGACGAATGGCTCAGAATTTACAACAATGACAGATAAGAATACTTTTACCGACAAGGTAAAAATAACAATAAAGTCGGGCGACGGCGGCGACGGAATGAATTCCTTCAAGTCGTACAAGGGCAAACCCGCCTGCGGTCCCGACGGCGGCGACGGCGGAAAGGGCGGCGACGTTTATATCGTTGCGGACAGAGGGCTGAATGACCTTCTGCCCTTTCGTTTTAAGTCAAAATACGTCGCGGGCAACGGCGAACGCGGCGGCACAAATCAGTGCTTCGGCAGGGGCGGCGACGATATGGTGATAAAGGTACCCGTCGGCACCGTCGTGAGGGACGCTGAGACGGGCACGGTAATTGCCGATATGTTTTCCGACGGTCAGAAAAAACTGATTGCCGAAGGCGGCAGGGGCGGCAAGGGCAATGTGCGCTTTACCACCTCGCGCAGGCACGCGCCCAATTTTGCCCAGAAGGGCGAAAAAACGGAATTTCATACGCTCATTCTCGAACTCAAAGTCATTGCGGACGTGGGCATAATAGGCTTCCCCAACGTGGGCAAATCCACGCTGCTTTCAAAAATTTCTGCCGCCCGTCCCAAGGTTGCCAACTATCACTTCACAACGCTCTCTCCCAATCTGGGCGTCGTCAGCGTGTACGACAAAAGCTTTGTCGCGGCAGATATACCCGGGCTCATTGAGGGCGCAGCCGCGGGCGCGGGGCTCGGCCACGACTTTTTAAGGCACATAGAGCGCACCCGCCTGCTGCTCCACGTCGTGGATATTTCGGGCAGCGAGGGGAGGGACCCCGTTGAAGATTTCAAAAAGATAAATTCTGAACTTTCAGACTATTCGGCAAAGCTCGCCGCCCTTCCGCAGATTGTCGCGCTCAACAAGTGCGACGTGTACGGCGCGGAGGAAAACGCCGCGCGGTTCATAAAGAAGCACGGCAAAAAGCACCCCGTATTCCGCATAACGGCGGTATCGGGCGAAGGGCTTGCGCCAATGCTCGAAGCGATAGTAAAAACTCTGGAAACGCTTCCCCCCGTTGCGGTGGAGGAGGCGGACGAGGACTTCACCTACCGCAGGCCTTCAGACCTCGGCTTTGAAATTTATATGGACGGAGACGCCTATGTGGTGGTCGGTCCGCTCGTGGATATGCTCTGCCGCAACGTCACGCTCAACGACCCCGACTCTATGGCGTATTTCCAGAAGATTCTGCGCGAAAAGGGCGTGATTTCCAAGCTTCTTTCAATGGGCATAAAGGAAAGGGAAACGGTTATAGTAGGCGAAGTGGAATTTGAATTTATAAACTGAAACATATGCGGCGCACGGCGGAAAATTTTCTGTGATTTTTTAAATTGCCCCGCACATATGCCGCAATTATTCAAAAAATCACACAATATTTGTGTGACGCAGGAGAACGTATGCTCACTTCAAAACAGAGAAGTAAATTAAAATCCCTCGCGGCAAATCTCTCTCCCGTCGGCCAGGTGGGAAAGGAGGGCATAGGGGAAAATATGCTTAAAAGTTTTTCCGACTGCCTTGACGCGCGCGAGCTTATCAAAATAAATATACTTGAAAACGCCGACGGCGTTCCCAGGGAGATTGGCGACGAACTCGCCGCCCGCCTCGGCGCGGAGTGCGTCATAGTAATCGGCAGAAAGGCCGTTTTATACCGCCGCTCCCCGCGCAAGGACGTAGCTCATATAGATTTGCGCTGACCGAATATGGCGGCCGCCGCGCACAGCAGAAGCAGCAGAGAACCTGCCACAATGTAATATACGGGATAGAACGTGAAATAGCTGAAAAACAGCAGTGCCGCGCCCGACCAGAAGGACGGCAGGCACAGCTTGCGCGTAAAGCGCGCCTTAAGCCGCGCAAAAAACCGCGCCTTCGGCCTCTGCTCGTACAGGTATTTTTCGGGCAGTTTGCCGCGTTTGTCCAGCGCGGAATATATTTCGGCGGTGCAAAGCAGCTCTATGCCGAGTTGCTCCGCCATATCCGCGCAGGCGGCGGTGGCGCAGTTGCACGCAAAATAAACCTTTTTCCCGCTCCCGTCCCGTGCGGCGGGCAGCAGGCTGTTTCTGTCGGCAGGTTCGGGCGTGAATGACGCATAGCACACGGCTTCGGCGTTTTCCACGCGCCCGTCGGCGGCTTCGGCTCCGTCAAAACATCCGGCAAGCAGCTGCAGCGCCTGCTCTTCGCCCAGAAGCGACAGGTGTGCGGCAAGCTTTTCCTCGCAGGCCCTGGCGGAGGACAGTAAAAATTTTTTGTGACGCTTTATGCTCATATAGCAGAATGCTGCCGCACCGCAGGCAATTGCGGCTACAACGCCGGCGGCAATTCCCGCCGCGGCGGTAAAATAGTGTCTGAAAAGGGTAAAAAACAGCAAAAAAGCGCATAATGCGGCAAGCAGAGTGTCTGCAATGAGCGGCAAATTAAATCTCTTCATATGCAGATTTTTGCCGCAAATGACCATATTTATAAGTAAATTCTGCAAGTTTTCACACAATATAAGCACATTAAAAGGCGAACTTTAAAAAAGCGCGGCGTTTTGCGCGCGGATTTCATTTATGAAAATCATACTCTTCGGCGGCGCGTTCAATCCCGTTCACAATGAACACGTTGCAATGCTCAGGGCGGCGCAGGCCGCCATAGGGGCGGAAAAGACAATAATAATGCC
>CBCPNE010000067.1:0-5371 GCA_965120435.1 uncultured Clostridia bacterium | reverse complement strand
CTTTCGGCTGAAAGGTGGTGGCAGAGTTCTTGTGCCGCTCGTACCTTTCCCGGCACCGTTGCAAAAATTTGCGGTATTCCAAAGGGGTAATATGTATGCCGCTGTCATACGCCTTGTCTGTACTCGTCGGACAGTATCTGCCCACGGCGTACACGTCCACACCCAGCTCGTCGGCAAGGTCTATAAGATGCGGTATTTCCGCCATATTAATCTTTGAAACGGTGCTCATCACTGCGCACCACATGCCTGCGCGCTTTATCGTGCCTATCGCCTCTATTGTGGCGGAAAACGAACCGCTCTTGCGGAAGCTGTCGTGCGTTTTCTCCAACCCGTCGAGCGAAAGCTGGTACTTCACGCAGCCGCAGTCCCGCATGCGGCGGCAGACTTCGTCGGTCAGGTGGAAGGGGTTGCCCATTATGCAGAACCGCGTTCCGTCCGCCTTAAAAATTTGCAAAAGCTCCCAAAAGTTGGGGTGCAGTATGGGGTCGCCGCCCGTGAGATAAATGTACGGCGTTCTGCCAATTCGTGCGCACATATCCTTGATTTGCGCGTAAGTTTCTTTAAGTTTATTTAGGGGCGTAGTTATTAGTTCGGGGTGCCCCTCTGAAAAGATATAGCAATGTCTGCACCGCTGGTCGCATACGTCGGTTATGTGCCATTGCACTGCAAAGTACGGTTTCATTAAATCACCTTTTAAATATTGCACAGACCGCCCCGCAAAGTTTGCGGAGCGGTCTGCCGTTTTACTTATCCTGTGTGCCACAGGCGGGCGCGGGGTCTTTGCTGCCGCAGGCGGGCGCGGGGTCTTTTGCTCCGCATGCCGTGCCGAATATTTCGTTCGCAGTCATCGGTTTACCTCCTTAAATATTTCTACGCCAATATAATAATGTATTTGCGCCAGAAAGTAATGAAGGTTACAAATCTATATGTCAGTAACAAAAATGTAACCAACTACATTAGTTCAATTAAGATACTAACACGTTGTTTTGATTGCAATATGCTTTTTTGAATGTTATGATATATACAGTAAGTATGAGAGGTATATTTTTAAATGCTCACCAAAGATGAATTGCCCGAATGCCCCGTTGCCACGTGCGTACAACTTATAGGTAACAAGTGGAAGCTGCTAATCATACAGCAACTGTTGGGCGGCCCGCAGCGCTTTACTGAACTGAAAAAGACGATACCAGGCATCAGCCAAAAGGTACTCACCGATAACCTGCGCGCGCTCGAAGTAGACGGCATTGTAGACCGCGAAGTCTTTGCCGAAGTCCCGCCAAGAGTGGTGTATTCATTGAGCGAGCTCGGCAACACCCTGCGCCCAATACTCGACGCCATGCAGGTGTGGGGCTCCGCCTACAAAAACAGCCTGTAAGCGCACTATGCCATTGCGCCCGTTCCTATAACCGAACAGCGGACAACATTATTTTTACTCTTCATCAATACCTCCTTAAAGTCGTCACTATAAATTTTACACATTTTCCAATCAATCGGAAAATGATTTTTCAATATATTAGCTTTAAAATAAAGAGAGAGAAGTTCAACTTCCCCCTCTCCGAGTGCGGAACTTTACTGCTTTAAAGAAATAATATCCCCGTCAGTTTCAATATCATCTGAGATAAGCTTAAGCGCCGCCTCCATTCTGTCAGTGATTACTTCTCCCATTCGATTGAAGCCGAGGATTTGAGCCAGCCGTCTGAACAAGCCCTGTTTTTCGGCGGTGACATTTTGCCTGAGTACCGCCTTCAAGCCTGACGCAAGTTCGCTGAGTTCTATATACTTTATTTCCCTCGGCGCCGCGCCCGCTTCGGGAACTCTCAACAGGGGAATTTCCCTGCCGCGGCAGTATAAAAAGCCGTCTTTGCGGACAATGCCAGAACGCAGACAGTTGCGCATATACATTTCAAATTTTTCCCTCACCGCGCTTGTCACCTTTTCGCGGCCGTCGAACAGAAATACTATGCGCTTCAGAAGCCATTCCTCCGCCACGGGGGATTCCGCCTCCACTATGGCGCGCGTTACAGCGAGTATATCCCCGCTCAGCTTGCGCGCGTCCAGCATTTTATATTTGGGAAATTCAAAACGTTCTTCCTTTAACGGCTCGGTAAAATTTTCCCCGCTGTCTTTTCCGCCGTCGCTTTTTGCAGAAGTATCTTCCAGCGCTTTTTTGGCGGCCTCAAGCAGCCTCTGTTTTTCAACCTGCTTGTTGCGGAACCAATCGGTTGACCATATGCGGTAAAACTTCCAGCCCATTCGCTCCAGAATATCCTGGCGCAACCTGTCCCTGTCGCGCGCCGTTTTTGACGAGTGGTATGTTGCGCCGTCGCACTCTATTGCAAGGACGTAATCGGAAGAATCCGGCCGCTTCAGGGCAAGGTCTATCCTGAACGACGAACAGCCCACCTGGCTGTCCACCGCAAAGCCCTGCCCGCGCAGAAATTCACAGACCTCCATTTCAAATTCAGAATCATACTGTTCAAAGCGGTTTGACGTACCCGCGGAAATATCTCTCTCCAGGGCGACAACGCCGTTTTCCGCATAGTCGAGATATTCGCGCAACAGCCTTGCCCCTACAGATTTTGTGCGGGAAAGGTCTATATCGTAGCAGTGCATTGAAGCGACAAGCTGCACGTTGATTTTAGCGCGGGTTACGGCGACGTTCAGTCTCCTCTCCCCGCCCTCGCGATTGACGGGGCCGAAATTGAGCAGCAGCCTGCCCTGCGAATCTTTGGCGTAAGCGACGCTGAAAATAATGGTGTCACGCTCGTCGCCCTGCACGGTTTCCAGATTTTTGACAAAGAAGGGTTCTGCCCTGTCAGACCTGAAGAATTCTTCAAACTCTGCGTTCTGCTGTCTGCGTCTGTACAGCAGCCTCTCTATCAGATTCTGCTGCGATATGCTGAACGCAACCACGCCCAGGCTTCTTTCCGGAAATTTTTTTAAATTTTCAAACACAAGCTCCACAACGCGCTCGGCTTCCACCCTGTTTGTTTTGCTTTTTCTGTCGAACGTTCCGTCCACATAGCAGTAATCTACCCCCGTCCATTTTGCGTCCGCCCTGGCCGAAGGGAAAGTTATCAGCTCGTTATCGTAGAAGTTCTTATTTGAAAATGAGATGAGCTGTTCGTACCTGCTCCTGTAATGCCACTTCAATCTCCGCTGCACGAATGAAACGGAGCAGAGGTCAAGGATAGATTCAAAGTCGGTTATGCCCTCCGCCTCGTCATCGTCGTCGCCGTCTATAGCGGAATTGAAAAAGTTGCTCGGAGGCATCTGCTTGGAGTCGCCCACCACGATAAGCTGGTCGCCCCTGTAAATCGCGCCTATGGCGTCCTGGGGGAATATCTGTGAGGCCTCGTCGAAGATTACGACGTCAAATTTTATGTCGGGACTGAGAAAAGTGCTTACGCTTAAAGGCGACATCAAAAAGCAAGGCTTCAACGTCTGGACAAGTTCGCCTATTTCGGAAAACAGCTGCCTTATGCCCTTCTTTTTGCGCTTCTTTTCACCCTCGCGCAACAACACGGATACTGCGCTGCCCTGCGCAACCATATCCAGCGAAGGCCTGCACGCAGAAAGTTTTGCCCTTATCTTAGCCCTGTTAATCTCAAAATTAAGAACGTCCTTTTCCTTGAAGCGCTCTATCATCTCGTCGTGCGGCACGCGGGAGAGTTCGGCAAGGACGGGAGATTGGCGCAATATTAAGGATACCCACTGCGAGTAAAATACTTTTTTGAATGTAAGGAATATTTTTTGCGGCTCCGTACCATTCTGAATGGCTGAATCCACAAACTCGCGCAGTCCGTTTTTCTGCAATTCGTCAAGCAGCTTCAGGAAGTCGCGCCAGTTGTCAAAACCGCCTATATCTTCAAGACACGCGCCGAGTTTTGAGTTCAACACGTCCAAGGGCGCATTGAGGACGTCAAACTCCTCCGCGTTGAAATTTTTTGACAAGCGGCCGAGCTGTTCACTGCCTGCCGCAAACACACGGCTGAATTTTTCCGCAATGCCTTTAAATTCCCGTTTGCGGGATAAAAATTTGTCCGTCGGCATATGCGAGAACTGCTCTATGCCCCTGCACTCCTCTGTTGAGGTTCTCAGTTCAGTAAGCTCTGCAATCAGTTTATCGAAATCCGTGTCTGTGCCGTCATATGCCCCGCCCAGCAAGTCTTTGACTTCGGACTGAAGATTGTCGAACTCTTCACGGCTCTCCCTGTATTTGTTCAGGGTGTCAACCAGGGTCAGAGCCTCCATATACTTCAGCCTTTTGCCGTCCTTCCTGCAAAATTTTATGTCGCCGATAATCTGCCTGTATTCCCCGCTGAACAGCCGCGAAAATGCTCCGCCGTACTGCCGCGCGAGCTTTTTATAGAGCGCGCGCCCGTCCAGATTATACACTTCCTCATTGTAGTTCTTATCCAGAAGCGCCCTCTTGTACAGAATATCTTCCGCTCTGGATTTAAGCCGTTTTACAATCTGCAGAACGTTGTCCTGAACTTCCGCGCCAATCAGGGGCGGCGTGAGAAAACCGCTCTCCCCCGCAAGACTGAAAAATTTATTTAAGGAGAGCGCCGCGGCTATACTTTCCGCTGAAATGCCGTAGAGTTCCTTTAACTCGCCATTAATCTGTTGCAGGGAGGCAATCAAGGATATTACCGACTGCAGGTCGCCTTTAAGCGATATTGCCGCCTCATAGGAGGCGTCGCGGTCGCCGTAGCCGTACCACGGATTGTTGCGGTAGTCGGCCCCTACAGAGGCCGTGTAACCCGTATAGCGTTTCAGAAGCCGTTCGGCGGTATCAATATAACTTTCGCCCCTGCTCTCAACATCTTTGATTATAAAATCCGTATCCCCCGCCGCTCTGCAGGCAGATATTTCTTCATACATCTGATAGAGGGATTTGTTTATGACGGGGCGTATCTTATGCAATTCAGCAGCATATGCGTCCAGCTGCCGCTGAGCTTCCTGCATAATTTTAATTTCCTTTTCGGCCCTGACGGACACCCCGCTCTTCCCTGCACGCAATGTTTTGCACAGCTCGTCTGTCACCTGCTTTTTATTGGCCTTATGGCTGTGGAGTTCCAGGCAGAACTCTTCAAGCCCCACATTTTTTAATTTGTCGTAGACGACATTCAGAGCGGCAAGTTTTTCTGAAACGAACAAGACTTTTTTGCCGTCCATAAGGCACTCTGCAATTATATTGGTGATTGTCTGGCTCTTCCCTGTGCCGGGAGGACCCTGCAATACAAAGCTCCTGCCCTCCTTGGCCGTCTCTATTGCCTCGGCCTGGCTTGAGTCGGCGTCCACAACGTTGTGCAGGTCGGAAAAATCAACAGTCCTTTCCCCCTCCGCGCGGCTGTAGCCGCCAGAG
>CBCPNE010000066.1:0-8489 GCA_965120435.1 uncultured Clostridia bacterium | reverse complement strand
GCCGCCTTGGCGCGAAGTTCGCTGTTTAATATGCGCTTTCTTATGCGGATATTTTTGGGGGTTATTTCTAAAAGTTCGTCGTCGGCGATAAATTCGAGGCACTCTTCAAGGCTCATCTTTTTGGGAGTTATCAGGCGGAGAGCGTCGTCGCTGGAGGACGAGCGCGTGTTTGTGAGGTGCTTTGTCTTGCATACGTTGACGTTTATATCCTCGCCCTTGGGGCTTTCGCCTACTACCATCCCTTCATATACGGCGGTGCCCGGTCCGATGAACAGCGTTCCGCGCCCCTGCGCGTTGTAGAGGCCGTAGGTTACCGCCTCGCCCGTTTCAAACGCCACGAGCGAACCGCTGCTCCTGCGCGAAAATTCGCCTTTGTAAGGCTGATATTCAAAGAACACGCTTGAAAACACGCCCTCCCCCTTGGTTGAGGTGAGGAACTCGCTCTTGTAGCCGAACAGTCCGCGCGCGGGAATTATAAATTCAAGGCGGGTGCGGTTGCCCACCGAACTCATATGAAGGAGTTCGCCCTTGCGCTCGCCCATGCTCTGGAATATCGCGCCTGAAAATTCGTCCGGCACGTCCACTATGAGGCGCTCTACGGGTTCGCACTTTACGCCGTCAATGTCCTTAAACAGCACGCGCGGCGTGGACACCTGAAATTCGTACCCCTCCCTGCGCATATTTTCAATGAGGATTGAAAGGTGCATCTCTCCCCTGCCGCACACGCGGTAGCTGTCCGCGCTGTCCGTTTCGTCCACGCGGAGGGATACGTCCTTTAAAAGTTCGCGGAAGAGTCTGTCGCGGAGGTGACGGGTTGTCACCCACTTGCCCTCTTTGCCGGCAACGGGGGAATCGTTTACAGAGAAAGTCATCTCTACCGTGGGTTCGGAAATCTTGACGAACTTGTGCGCCTCCACGCAGTCAGGCGAGCAGACGGTGTCGCCTATGTTTATCTTTTCCAACCCGGAAAAGCAAACTATGTCGCCGGCCATGGCGCGCTCGCAGGGAACGCGGTTAAGCCCCTCTATCTGGTAGAGGTTGACTATTTTGCCCGGTACCTTCATCTGCTGGTTGTTGTAATTAGTAACGGCGACGGCTTGACCCTGCAAAATTTCGCCGCGCTCTATCCTGCCTATGCCTATGCGGCCGACGTAGTCGTTATAGTCTATGGAGGACACCAGCAGCTGCGCGCTGCCTTTTTCGTCCACTTCCATAGGCTGTATGTGGGAGAGAATTGTGTCGAACAGCGGAGTGAGGTCTTTGCCGGGCTCGTTCAAATCAAGCGTGGCCGTGCCCTGCCTTCCGGAACACCACACAACGGGGCTCATCAGCTGGTCGTCGGAGGCGTCAAGCTCCAACAGAAGTTCAAGAATCTCGTCCTGAACCTCTGAAAGGCGGGCGTCGGGGCGGTCGATTTTATTTACGACGATTATCAGCCTGTGGCCCATTTCAAGCGCCTTCTGCACGACAAAGCGCGTCTGGGGCATAGGGCCTTCGGCGGCGTCCACGAGGACGAGCACGCCGTTCACCATCATCATTACCCTTTCAACCTCGCCCGAAAAGTCGGCGTGGCCTGGGGTGTCCACTATGTTGATTTTTACCCCGTTATAGTGAACGGAGGTGTTTTTTGCGAGTATGGTTATGCCGCGTTCGCGCTCCAATGCGTTGGAGTCCATAACGCGTTCTTCCACGGCCTGGTTTTCCCTGAAGGCGTGGCTCTGCCTGAGCAATGCGTCCACCAGCGTAGTTTTGCCGTGGTCTACGTGGGCTATTATAGCTACGTTTCTTAAATCTTCTCTTAACAAAATATTTGCCTCTTATGCGTAAATTTACCGCCCCGGGATAAGGCGGCATTTTTAAAAATCAGAATTCGCTCTTGGTGCGGCGGTCGAAGAGCTTTAAAATTATGTTCATACACTCCTTTGCACCGTCCCCGCTTTCAAAAGCTTTGGACAGAAAGCACGCCTCATACACGGCGTTTGTTATGGGGAGGTCAACTCCGCGCTCGTCGCCCATATTCTTAATCGCTTTTGCGGTCATCACGCCCTCCGCAAGTTTTTCAAACTTTGCGCCGTGCGCCATCATCTCGCCGTAGCGTCTGTTGTGGGAATATTCGGAAAACAGAGTGGTTTCGTAGTCGCCGAGGTGGGCAAGCCCGTATGCCGACATAAAATTGCCGCCCATAGCCCTTATAAACGTGCCTACCTCGTATGCGCCGCGCGCCATAAGCGGGCCCTTTAAACTTACGTAGCCGCTGCCGTCGAGTATGCCCGCGGCTATGCCGAGTACGTTTTTTGCGGCGGCGCCAATCTCTGTGCCGATGAGGTCGTTGCCGTAATAAAAGCGGATTAGATTGCTCTTGAAGCTGTCCGCAAGGCCGCGCTTTAAGCGGTCGTTTTCAGAGTCTATAACCATACAGTTGGGTATGCCCTGCACGAACGCCTGAATGTGACCTGGCCCCACCCATACGGCAATCTTATCAGGCGAAATTCCGCTCTCCGTGAGTACCTGCGAAAGGCGCTTGCCCGTGACCTCTTCCATTCCCTTCATACACAGGACGAACACCTTGTCCTGCACGGGATAGCGCACAACCTTCTGCATAAAGCCGCGCAAACCCTGCGAACTTATGGATATTATAATTACGTCGCTGCTTTTAAGAGCAAACTCCAGGTCGCATGTGAGCGTTATGTTTTTATCCAGCTCTACATATTCGTTCCTGCCGGTACTTTTTAAAATCTCATAAGAATATTCGCCTTCCGGCCCCCAGCTTATGACGCGGTTGCCCTTTACGGCCGACTGGTACCATGCAATGAAAGACCCCCACCTGCCGCATCCGAGAACGGAAATATTCATTCTTATCCCCCGCTGTTCAAATAGATTTTCTCTCAAGCAGAGCGCGCGACAGCGTTACGTCGTCCGTGTACTCCAACTCGCTCCCTATGGGTATGCCGTGCGCAAGGCGGGTGACGTTTACGCCGAGGGGTTTCAATATCTTTGCTATATACATAGCAGTGGCCTCCCCTTCAACGTCCGGATTGGTTGCCATTATAACCTCTTTCACGCTTCCGTCAATGCGCGCGAGCAATTCCTTGACGCGTATATCGTTCGGCCCGACTCCCTCCATAGGGTTTATTACGCCGTGCAGAACGTGATACACGCCCTTGTATTCGTGTAATTTTTCAAGCGCGATTACGTCCTTAGGTTCCTTGACAACGCATATCGTGGAGGCGTCCCGCGTGCGGCATATGTCGCACATCTCGCCCTCGGTAAAGTTGCCGCATACCTTACAGTACTTAACTTTGCGCTTTGCTTCCTTAATGGCAGAGGCGAAGGCTTCCGCCTCCATCTCCGTCATATTTATTATCTTGTACGCATACCGCTGCGCCGTCTTTTTGCCGACGCCCGGAAGCTTTGTAAATTCGTTGATAAGCCTGCCTATTGGCTCTATAAAAATATCCATCTGCCGCCGTCCGCCGCACCGTGACTATGCCGCGCTATCAGAGCATTCCGGGGATATTTGCCCCGCCGAACTTGCCCATCTTTTCTTCATAGAGTTCATCCGCCTTCTTATAGCCGTCGTTTATGGCTGCAAGTATGAGGTCCTCCAGCATCTCTACATCCTCTTCGTCTGAAAGGTCCACCATCTGCGAGATTTTGCTGCCGAACTCTATGCCGTTTATTATCTTTTTGCCGTTCATATAGACAACTACAGTTTCGTCGCCCTCTTCGCCGCCGCCCGAAAGCCCGACAACTTCAAGCTCTTCAAGCTCCTTTTCGGCCGCCTGCATCTGTTCCTGTATCTTCTGAGCCTGTTTGACGAGATTGTTCATTCCTCCCGCCATTCCGCCCCTGAAAGCTGCCATAATAAAATCTCCTTTTTAAGTAAAGTCTACTTTATATCTATATCCGTACCGCCGAAATTTTCCTTTAAAATATCCAGCGCGCGTTTGAAACCGTCGTCCTTTTTGACAAAGCGCACCTCATAATCGGTTACGCCCGCCTCCGCGAGTATCTCTGAAAGGATACGGGCGTTGTCCTGCCTTGTGAGCGCGCGGCAGACCGTTTCGCTCTCCGTAGTGAAAACCGTCTTTGAGCCCTCTTCCACGCAGCCGAGGTCTGAACACAGCGTGAACAGCACGGCGTTTTTATGAGTGGTGCGGAGCGCCCTGAGAAGTTTTGCAAGCGTTCCTCCGCGGGAGGGTGAATCCGCGGCCTTGCGGTCGGGCGCAGGTTGATTTTCAAACACGCCCTCCTCACCGCCGTCCATAGGCGCGGGTCTGACTTCCCGCACGGGACGGGGAACGGGCGAAGCTTTTTCTTCGTGTACGGGCGCGCCGGCAGAAGCTCTTTCACTCCGCGCGGCATAGGGCGTTTGCCCTTCCGGCGGACGTTCCGCCCGTACAGCGGGGAATACGCCGCCTTCCAACTTCTTTTCTATTGCGGAGACGCGCGCAAGAAGCGCGTCTATATTGTAGTCCGCAGAGGGAACGGCGCAACGCATTATGGCCGTTTCAAGCACTACGCGCGCGTCGGCCGCATAGCGCATATCGCCCTCCGCCTTTACAAAAATTTCCGTGGCGCGCAGAATCTTGTGCCCGTCGGCCTGCGCTATGCGCGAGAGTTCTGCAAACATCTCGTCGGGGAGGCTGAGTATTTCGCGCGCGTTGCGGCACATCTTGGCTATGGCGCAGTTGTTGAGAAAGCTTAGTATATCCTTGACGAAAACGCCAGCGCTCTTGCCGCCCGCAAAAATTTCTTCCGCCGCGGAGAGAGCCCCGCCGACGTCGTCTGTGAGCAGGAGATTTACGGCGTTTGCTATCTTATAGAAATCCGCGCTGCCGAGTACGGCGTTTACATCCTCGTAGGTGAGTTTGCCTGAGGAATACGAAACGCACATATCGGCTATGGAGAGAGCGTCCCTTGCGCTTCCCGCGCCTGCGCGGGCAATGGCGGCGACGGCCTCGTCTTCGTAAGGCTTGCCTATTTTTGCAAGCACCGACTTTAAAAGTCCTTCAAGGTCCTTCTGGGGGATGAGTTTGAAGTCAAAGCGCATACAGCGCGAAAGTATGGTTGCGGGTATTTTGTGCGGTTCGGTTGTGGCAAGAATGAATACGGCGTGCGCGGGAGGCTCTTCAAGCGTCTTTAACACGGCGTTGAAGGCCGAGGCGGTGAGCATATGCACTTCGTCTATGATATAGACTTTGTATCTGCCCGCGACGGGGGGATACTGCACCTTTTCCCGCAAATCGCGCATTTCGTCCACGCCGTTGTTGGAGGCCGCGTCTATTTCCGATATGTCCAGATTACCGCCCTCCGCAAGCGCACTGCACACGGCGCACTTGCCGCACGGCGAGCCGTTTACGGGGCTCTGGCAGTTTATGGCGCGCGCAAAAATTTTGGCGACGGAAGTCTTGCCCGTGCCTCGCGGACCGCAGAAAAGATATGCGTGTCCTATTTTGCCGCTTTCAATCTGGTTCTTTAAAATTTTTACTATATGTTCCTGCCGAACGACCTTGTCCAGCGTATCCGGGCGGAACATTCTGTAAAACGCAAGATATGCCATCTGCCGCTCCGTCAGCCCTTCGCCGCGCCGTTGAAAATTTTAAGCAGCTTTTTCTTGGCGCGCTGCAGGGCGTTATCTATGCTCTTTACGGGTTTGCCCGCGGCGGAGGACATCTCCGCCATGGTGAGCCCGTCCATATACATTACAGTCACCTTAAATTCAAACGAGGAGAGATTTTTGCTTATCTTCTGGGTGAACTCCCTTCTGTTTTCCCGCTTTATGAGTTCGTCTTCAGGGTTCTGCGGGGAAGGATACAGTTCCTCCCCTACCTCGACTATGGGAAGAAAGTTGTTGAGCGCGGAATTTTTTGAACTTGAATTGTTCTTTACCGCGTCTATTATGCGGTTGCGGATGCAGCGCATCGCGTAGACGGAAAAGGCTGACTTGCCTTCCGCATAACCGCCTATGGCCGAATATAACCCGCACATTCCCTCCTGCACGAGGTCTTCCGTCTCTCCGCCGGACAGAAAGAATCTGCGCGCGACGGACAGAACCGTGTTTTTATATCTCTTGAGAAGGACTTCCGTAGCCGCCTTGTCCCCGCTCTGCGAGCGGACGGCAAGCTGTTCGTCCGTCAGTTTTTCAATCTGCATCTGACCACTTCATACGCGGCTACGCCCAGGGCTACAGAGGCGTTCAGCGAATTGACCTTTCCCAGAAGGGGTAGCGACAATACTCCGTCGCACAATTTTTTTGTGAGCTGCTTCACGCCGCTGTCCTCCCCGCCTATCACAAGGGCAACGCTGCCCGAAAGGTCGGCGGAATAAATGCTGTTCCCGTCGGCTTCGAGGGCGTAAACCCAATAGCCGCTGTTCTTAAGTTTTTCTATGGCGCGGTTCAGCGAGGGCACCTTTGCCACTCTGACGTGGTTTGCCGCGCCCGCGGAAATGCGCACTACCGCCTCTGTAACCGAGGCAGACTTTACGGAGGGAATGACCACGCCGTCCGCGCCGGTACACTCCGCAACCCTTATTACAGAGCCTAAATTATGCACGTCCTCTATGCCGTCGCACAGAATTACAAAGCCGCCCTTTTCTCCCCTGCCTGCAATTATATCCTCAAGGTCGCAGTATTCGTATTCCGGGCAGAAGGCGATAACGCCCTGGTGCCTGCCCGTGACGCTCATTCTGTCAAGCGCCCTATCTTCGGCAAACTGAACGCGCACGCCCGCCCCTCTCGCCTCGGCGAAAATTTTATTGAGGGACCCCTGCGGGTTTTTTGTCATCACTATCTTTTCAACGGGCCTGCCGCTTCTGAGCAGTTCGAGCACGGCGTTTCTGCCTTCAGTCTTCATCGTCTTCCTTCAAAAGAAAATTAATGCGGTCGTATTGACCCGTGAGCCAGAGATAGCCGAGTACCGCCTCAAAGCCTGTGGAACGGTTGTATTCCGCCACGCTGGCGTTCTTTGCCTTGGTTGTCTTTTTTGCATTTCTGCCGCGGCGGAATATATCCGCCTCCTCTTCCGAAAAAAGCGGCATAAGCCGTTCAAGAAGCTCGCTCTGTCCGTGCGCAGACACCTTTGCGGACGAAAGCTTCTGAAGCCGGCCCGTCTTTAAATCGGTTGAAAGAACGAGCTTTTCCCTGACATACAGGGAATAGACTGCGTCCCCGACAAACGCGAGTACGACGGGACTTAAAGCGCGGGCTTTTTCGCGCGGCAAAACTTCATCTGTATCAAACATATACGACCCGATTATAATCGCTTGAATTATACCACTTTATCATAAAAAAATCAATTAAACAGTAGTATATAGCGTGAAATTGTTTACCTTGAAAAAGAGCGCCGCGGCAGTGGCCGCCGCACTGCTGTTGTTCAGCGCCGCAGTGGGCGCTATGTCCGGCGGGATTGCCTCCGCACAGGCGGTGAACTCGCCCGTTGTGGTGATAGACGCGGGTCACGGCGGAATTGACGTGGGCGTGTGCGGAAAGACCACGGGAATAAAGGAGAGCGATATAAACCTCTCCGTTGCCAACTACCTGCGCAGTTATTTTATAGGCGCGGGATTTACCGCCATTCTTACGAGAAAGTCGCAGGCGGGACTCTACGGCCTGCCGACAAAGGGATTCAAAACGCGGGATATGCAGAAGCGGCGGGAAATTATTGAAAGGAGCGACGCCGATATGGTTATATCCGTACACCAGAATTTTTATTCCGATTCGTCCTGCCGCGGAGCGCACGTATTCTTCAGGCGGGACAGCGAGAGCGGCAAGCAGCTGGCAGTACTTATACAACAGGCGCTCAACTCGCTTGAGGGCGGGGAAGCGGACAATTCCGCGCTGACAGGGGATTATTATATGCTGTATTGCACTGAAAGCCCGTCTGTTATAGTGGAATGCGGGTTTCTGTCCAACGCCGAAGACGAGGCTCTGATGTCCGACGACAGTTACCGCAAGAGCGTGGCATACGCGATATTTTCCGCCGCAATCAGTTGGTTTGCGTAACCGCGCACGGCACAACAAACCGACTTTTCCGTAAGTACTTCATAGCGGAAATTCAGACGCGAGGCAAAAAAATATGGCCGTCCCATTTGCAGGGAACGGCCTGAAATTTCAATCGGACTGTTGCAGATTATGAAAGTTTTTCCAAAAGCTTTAAGTCTATGCCCTTTTCGCCGATTTTGATGATTTCCACCTTTACGGTGTCGCCGATATTGACCACGTCCTCCACTCTGTCGATACGCTTGTCCGACAGCTTGGAGATGTGAATCATTCCGTCTTTGCCGGGGGCGAACTCTACGAATGCGCCGAAGTTGAGTATTCTTACGACCGTGCCGACGAACATATCGCCCACTTCAGGGTCGCGCGCTATGGAGAGAATTATCTTCTTTGCCCTTTCGGCGTTTTCTATGGGACCTACCGTGGAGATATAGCCGCGGCCGGAATCGTCGTCGTTGAAGTCGATGTCGGTGCCCGTCTCTTCCATTAT
>CBCPNE010000065.1:0-5379 GCA_965120435.1 uncultured Clostridia bacterium | reverse complement strand
CATCTGTCCGAGCAGTTTTACTATATTCTGTTTGAATTCACCCTTTTTGAGGGGAGCATAGTTTGCGTTTCTTCTCATCGGCATATTCCAAGTTCCTCCTCTGAAAGTTGTGAAAGGGCTATCTCTCTGTATATGGGGCAGCTTTCAAGCAGCTCCTTGTGCGTGCCCTCGCCCACGGCCTTGCCCTGGTCAAGCACTATAATCTTGTCTGCGTCCATAATCGTGCCTATGCGCTGCGCCACTATGAGGTTGGTTGTGCCCGAAAGTTTTTCTTTCAGGTTTGCGCGCACCTGTTTATCCGTCTTGTAGTCGAGCGCCGAAAAGCTGTCGTCGAAAATCATAATTTCGGGGCGCTTTGCAACGGCGCGCGCTATAGAGAGCCTCTGTTTCTGTCCGCCGGAAACGTTCTTGCCTCCCTGCGAGATGGGGCTGTCGTAGCCGTCGGGCATTTCGTTTATAAAGCCGTCGGCCTCGGCAATCTTTGCCGCTTCCTGTACGGTCTGCATATCGTCGTGCCCTCCGAAGCCGATATTTTCGGCAACGGTACCTGAAAACAGTATGCCCTTCTGCGGAACATAACCTATCTTTTCGCGCAGGGTGTGCTGCTTCATATCCTTTACGTTCACGCCGTCAACAAGCACTTCGCCATCGGTCGCGTCATAGAAGCGGGGCACAAGGTTAATAAGGGTGGACTTGCCGCTGCCCGTGCTGCCTATAAAGGCTATCGTCTGTCCCTTTTCGGCACAGAAGGATACGTGTTCGAACACATCGCTGTCTGCGTCGGGATAGCGGAAGCTTACGTCCCTGAACTCCACGGTGCCCTCTTCGGCGGCAGGTATTTCCACTTCGGGGTCGTTGATGGAGAGGGGGGTATTCAACACCTCTTGTACGCGGGTTGCCGCAACCTGCGCGCGGGGCAGCAGTATGAACATCATAAGCAGCATAACAAACGCCATCACTACCTGCGTAGCCATCATCATAAACGATACTATCTCGGCGTACTCCATTTCGCCGCCGTTTATAAGCGAAGCGCCTATCCAGTATATTGCAAGGGTGAGTCCGTTCATAACAATCATCATTACGGGGCTCATCAATGCCATAACGCGGCCCGTGAACAGGTGATTGTTGGTAAGGTCGGTGTTTGTCTTTTCAAACTTATCCTGCTGGTATTCTTCGGCGTTGTACGCGCGCACCACGCGTATGCCGGTTATATTCTCGCGGGCGACGCCGTTTATGCGGTCGGTCAGCTTCTGCACTATCTTGAACTTGGGCAGTACTGCCATCATTATGGCGACTATACATACCGCTAAAGCCACAACAGCTATTACGGTGGAAGTCGTCAGCTTCCAGCTGGTTGCGCTTATCCTGCATATAGCCCATATGGCCATAACGGGCGCATATATCAGCAGTCTTAATATAAGCACGTTGGCCATATGTATCTGCTGTATGTCGTTCGTCGCCCTCGTTATGAGCGAGTCGGTGGAAAACTTGTTTACTTCTGCTATGGAAAAGCTCTCAACTTTTGCATAGAGTTTGCTGCGCAGCGTGGCTGAGAGCCCGCTGGAAACTCTCGCCGCCAGAAAGGTGGTGGCAATCTGGCACGCCGAGCTTGCCAGCGCCCAGGCAAGCATCAGGCCGCCTGCCGCCCATATGTCGCCCGTGGTGACGTCTTTTACTGAAATAAGAGTGGCTTGAAGAAGCTCTGCCGTCCCGTAAGATTCGCCGTATATCGGGAGTAATGTCGCTATATAGGTAAGGTCTGTAATTTGTTCCCAATTTACTACGTCACCGAAAATGTTATACTTGAGGTTGACGTTTTTTATTACGGTAACAATTTCGGTAACCTGGTCCATCAGCTGCATTGTGCAGGCAACCTGGCCCACCGTAAGGCACACTATAAGCGCACAGAACACCCATTCTATGGGCTTTAAGTACTTATAAATTTTTAACATTTATTTCTCCTGAAAAATTTTTTGCGCATTTTCCTGCATTGCCGAAATTATTTTTTCGCTGCAGGCAATATAATTGTCAAATTCCTCTTCGGTCAGTCTTTCGATGGCAGAGGATACCGGTTGCTTTATAATCTGCTGCTGCTCGTTTATAAAGGCTTCGCCCTTTTCCGTCACGATGACGCTCACCACTCTGCCGCACTTTTCGCGGCAGACATATCCCGCCTGTTCAAGCGGCTTTAAAAGTCTGCACACGTTGGGCGGCGCAAGCCCCGTAATCTGCGAAACTTCGGTCATAGTTATTGGTTTTTCATGCTTTTCATTGTAATGGCGCAGCTCGTACAGGGCCATAAAGGTTCTGCCGTTTTTGCTGTGCTTGTTTCTGTACATCCTCACCAAATCATTAAATCTGAACAGAATTGATAAAAACCGTTCCCTGTTTATGGCGTCCGCCATATCGCCTCCTTGGCTGTGCGCACGGCACAACACTTATCATTTGATAACTTTTAACACCTTATCACTAATATACACTTTCCGTCAACGCTTTGAACACACAATTATAATTATTCACCGATTTTTCATTTGTATTTCAGTGAAATAATTTTCGGCGCAAAAAAACCCCGCGGCGGCGGGGGAGCGGGTCAGCTCTGCTTTTTTCCGGGAACTTCGTCCCGTGCCTTCAGGCTCGCGATATACTCGCTGTACTGCCTGTCGTTGAGCTTTGGTATCTTCTTCTTTTTTCCGGACATAAAAACACCTCCGCGTAATTTTTAATAATTATGCGCGGAGGCGGTCTTTTTTATTCGGTTTTTGCGCCCGTATTAAAGGGAGCGCACTCTGAGTACGTCCTCAAGGGCGGTGATTTCGGATACGGCCTTTGCGGGAACTTCGCCGTCTATGTCCAGTATGGAGCAGGCGTAGTCGCCGCGGCTGTTGCTGGCCATATTAGCTATGTTGAGCCCCTGCGCCGAAACCACGGAGGTAAACTTCGTGATGAGGTTGCTCACGTTTTTATGGAGTATGCACAGCCTGCCCTTGCTCTCGCGAGGGAGGGAGATGGCGGGGTAGTTTACGCTGTTGGTTATGTTGCCGTTTTCTATGTAGTCAACCAGTTCGTGGGCTGCCATTACCGCACAGTTGTCCTCCGCTTCGGGAGTGCTTGCGCCGAGGTGGGGCACGCATATGCAGTTGGGCACGCCTATGAGTTTGGCGGAGGGGAAGTCGGTTATGTACCTGCCGACCTTGCCGCCAGCCAGAGCCTCAATCATATCGTCGGTGTTTACAAGTTCTCCGCGGCTGTTGTTTATTATCACCACGCCGTCCTTGCACAGGGAAATAGTTTCCTTGTTGAGCATCTCTTTGGTGTCCGGGGTGAGGGGAACGTGTACGGTTATAAAGTCCGCCTTTTTGTAAATTTCCTCGCGGGTGGGAACTACGCTGATGTGGGGGGAGAGGGAGAGCGCGTTAGTTGTTGAAAGGTAGGGGTCGGTACCCATAACGTTCATACCCAGCTTATATGCGGCGTTGGCAACTTCCACGCCTATCGCGCCGAGGCCTATCACGCCAAGCGTCTTGCCCGTAATTTCGTGTCCCACAAATTTGGACTTGCCCTTTTCAACAAGTTTGCCCACGTTGTCGCCCTCGTCTTTCAGGGTCTTTACCCAGTCTATGGCGTCGGTAATCTTTCTTCCGCCGAGGAAGAGTTCGCACAGCACAAGCTCCTTCACCGCGTTGGCGTTTGCGCCGGGGGTGTTGAATACCACGATGCCCTTTTTGGCATAGTCGGCCACGGGAATGTTGTTGGTGCCTGCGCCCGCGCGGGCAACGGCAAGCAGATTGTCGTTTACCTTATATTCGGCCATCTGTGCCGAGCGCACCATTATGCCGTCGGGATTTTCACAGCTGTCGCTGTAGCCGTATCCCGCAAATATTGCGTCTGCAAGGGGGCTGATTGCGTTAAGTTTAAGTATTTTCTTGGACATATCACTTATTCTCCAGTTCAAACTTCTTCATAAACTCTATAAGAGCTTTTACGCCTTCAACGGGCATTGCGTTGTATATAGAGGCCCTCATTCCGCCCACAAGCCTGTGGCCCTTGAGCGATACAAGCCCCGCCTTCTTTGCCTCGGCTATGAACTTTGCGTCCAGCTCTGCCGAAGGCGTCACGAAAGGTACGTTCATTATGGAGCGGTATTCCTTTACCACGTTGTTTTTGAAGAGGGAGGAGTTGTCAATAAAGTCGTATAAGAGTCCGGCTTTGTATTCGTCCACCTCGTTCATCGCCTTCACGCCGCCCTTCTTCTTGAGGTCGCGCAGCACGAGGTTTGCCATATAGATGGCGAAGCAGGGGGGAGTGTTGTAGAGCGAGCCGTTTTCGTCCTGTACCTTCCACTTGAGCATTGTGGGGCAGTATTTAAGGGGCTCCTGTATAAGGCTGCGCTTTGCAATGACAATCGTAACGCCTGCGGGGGCGAGGTTCTTCTGCGCGCCCGCATATATTACGCCGAAGTCCGCAACGTTTATCTCGCGGGAGAATATCTCCGAGGACATATCTGCAACAAGCGGCGCCTTGCACTTGGGGAATCTGGAATATCTGCTGCCGAATATGGTGTTGTTGGAGGTTATGTGCACATAGTCGGCGTCATCGGAATATTTGAGCTTGTCTACGTCGGGGATATAGGTGTAGGTCTTGTCAGAGCTGTCGCCGATTTTTACGGCCTCGCCGTAAATCTGACCCTCCTGCCATGCCTTTTTGGCAAAGTTGCCCGTCACTATGTAGTCGGCCTTGCCGCTCTTCATAAGGTTGAGCGGAACGGCGGCAAACTGTGTGGACGCACCGCCCTGAACGAATATAACCGCATAGTCGTCGGGTACGTTCAGCAGTTCGCGCACGAGCGATTCCGCCTCTTTTACCACTGCGTCGAACGCCTTGTCCCTGTGGGATATTTCCGTTACGGACATACCCGTTCCGGCAAAGTCAAGGAATTCTTTCCGGGCTTCTTCCAGTACAGAAAGGGGCAGGGTGGAAGGGCCTGCTGAAAAGTTGTAAACTCTCATAATTATATCTCCCAAATATAAAATTTACCAGACTTGAAATGCGGCGGTTCTGCCGTGGCAGGCGCCTGCGCTTGCAGGCCTGCCTACAGTCTGCGCCGTAAAACATAAGTATTATAATACAACTCATTTAAAAATACAAGTGTTTTTTTGGCGGCGCGCGCACTTTTGCGCCCTCTCCGCCCGCGTCTTAAGGCGTTTTTGCGGCGCGTGCAGGGTTTTCCCCGCGGTATATGCGCCGATTAATTGCAAAAAAATCTTTAAGGCAAAATAAAAAAACTACGGCAATTGTTGATTTACAATAGGTTTGTCAGTTAGGCAAACCTATTTTTTTACGCTCGAAGGCTTGTCTTAACGGACAAGCCTATTTTTATTT
>CBCPNE010000064.1:0-4388 GCA_965120435.1 uncultured Clostridia bacterium | reverse complement strand
CGAGCCATAAAATCCATAGCTTTGTCTGCGGCGAGAACAAAAGACTTCTTTTCAAATATCTGAGAACCGATATGGCAGTGATAGCCTTTCAGCTGAAGATTTGCCTTTCTGAGCACATATTCAGTCATCTTTTCTGCAGTACCGTCGGAGACAGAAAAGCCGAACTTGCTGTCCGTGCGGGCGGTCTGTACAAAAGCATGCGTGTGGGCTTCTACTCCGGGATTTATTCTTATCAGAACTTTCTGCTTTACTCCTTGACGCTTTGCCAAAGCGTCAAGCATATCGGCTTCGTCGTATGAATCTACTACTATAGTTCCGACACCCGCTGAAACTGCGTCTTCAAGCTCCCTCAAGAGCTTATTGTTGCCGTGCATATAAATTTTATCGGCAGGAAATCCCGCCTTTAATGCGGTATATAATTCGCCTCCGGAAACCACGTCAACGCCTATCCGTTCCTGTGCGGCAATCTTGTACATCGCCATGCAGGAAAAAGCCTTTGAGGCATAGAGTACAAGTCCATTGCCATTGTACTCCTTCTCAATAGTGTCGCGGTAGATTGACATCATATCGCGTATATATTGTTCGTCAAACACGTAAAGAGGCGTCCCGAATTTTTCAGCAAGGTAGACCGTATCGCACCCGCCTATTTCAAGATGCCCCTCAGCGTTGATTTTCAGAGTTTTTCTTTCGTTCATACCCGTACCTTTGAAATAAAATTTATAATTTTATTTTACCAAAATACGAAGTAATAGTCAAATAAATGTTAGTATTAGTGCCTTTTTTGATTAAACAGCCTTCAAAGCGACCATTCGTCGGCAACCTGCTTCAGTCTGTCGGCATAAGTTGCCCTTTTTACGCTTTCGGCCGAAACGACACCTATCGTATCGTACAGCACTCCGTCCCTGTACACTTCTATCTTTCCCACTTTCTGCCCCTTGCTTACGGGGGCTTTCACGCAATAGTCTGTGACGTTGAACGTAATTTCTCTGTCGGCGTCGCCTTTCTTTGTAAACAGATAACAATTATCTTCAGGACAGACGGCGTAAGTCTGTTTTTTACCGCCCCTCAAACTGAATTCGTCGCTCAGCAAGACGGTGCGGTCAAGAATGATTTTGTTCTTATAGTTGTTGAACCCGAAGTCAAACATTTTAACGGCGCTCTGGAAGCGGTGGTCGCTGGTGTCAGCCCCTAAAACTACCGAAACAAAGCGCAGATTGTCCTTTTTGGCGGTAGAAGCGAGGCAGTAACCCGCCTCGGAAGTAAAGCCCGTCTTTCCGCCGTCGCATCCTGAGTACCTGCGGATAAGTTTGTTTGTATTGGTCATTGAGGTAACCCTACCGCTTTCATGGTTAAAGTCCTCCAGCCAGATTCGGCTGTAATCAAAATATTCTTTGTGTCTTATAAGATTTGCAAACATCACCGCAACGTCTGCCGCACAGGAATATTGCGTATCCTTGGGAAGCCCCGTACAGTTGGCAAAGAGAGTATTTTCAAGCCCCAAATCTGAAGCTTTCTGATTCATATCGGCAACAAACTGCTCCTCGCTGCCTGAAATTCTTTCAGCAACCGCAACGCAACTGTCGTTGGCGGAACATACTACGATACTCTTTACAAGTTCGCTTAAAGGATATGAACAACCGCTTTCAAGAAATATCTGCGAACCGCCCATACCGGCGGCATTTTCGCTGACCGTAACGTTTTCGTCAAGTGAAACTTTGCCCGCCTCTGCAGCGTCAAGACAGAGCGTTAACGTCATTACCTTGCATACGCTGGCAATAGGCATACGGCTGTACTCATTTTCACGGTAAACACACTCACCTGAATCAAAGTCCATCAGATACGCAGACCTGCATCCTTCAGTGAGTTTAACCGCAGAATTTTCAGCATAGCCGCGTGCGCACGGAACATAGGCAACACCGGCCGCGGCAATTAGAGCCCCGAGTAAAGATAATAACTTTTTCATACAAACAGTATTGCGAAAAATACTGTTTATTATACTATCGATATTATCACACGGAACAATATATTTACAAGAACTATCAGGAGCAACGTATCCGCAACCGCAAACAGGGCGGGCATAGCAGGCGCCCACCTCTTATTGAACTTTTTACAATTTTCAACAAGAAATATATTCAGTGCCGCAGATACAAGCGCCGACGGAATGAACACAAATACTGCTACAATTGTTCCGCCAAAAGCTCCTGAGGATATTAAAATCACTGCGTACACAGAGTTCAGCAGACACTTTAAAAACAGCACGGGCAACGATAAGAATTTAAAGCGTGTGAAGCGTGCAATCAGAAAGAACACATATCCATATACAATCTCATATAAAAGTTTTGGAAATAGCAGCGAACCGTTTTTGAAATTGAACACATAGTACAGGTATTCTGATGCGTAGTTCTGAAAATATATGCTTATTTGTGTGATTTTACATAGTACTATGCCAAATATAATAGCAAGAATTACACATATTCCATAGGCAAGAATGTGCTTTTTTTCGCATTTAAAGCGGGAAAAATCAAAAGTCCTCATATAAAATTATATGAGGACTTTATTTGTCGTGAGAACGATTTTTCAGTAAGAATTCATCATATTTTCTATTGATATGCCGTAGCCCCTTGTAGGGTCGTTTATAAATACGTGAGTTACCGCACCCACAAGCTTTCCGTTTTGCACTATCGGACTGCCGCTCATTCCCTGAACTATTCCGCCGGTTTTTTCAATCAAATCCTCGTCCTCTATCTTTATTACAAAGTTTCTGTTGTCCTTACTTCCCTTATCCACCTTGACTATGGTAATATCATAACATTCAGTCAGGTTGGAATTTATCGTGGAATATATCACAGCCTTACCAGGCGTCACACTGTCAATGGTGCCGAGCGTAACCTTTTTAAGTCCGCTCACATCATAATCTTCAGCAAGATTGCCAAACACTCCGCTCGACGTGTTTACAGCGGCGTTTCCTATGGTGCAGTTATTGTCGAACGCACCCTTAAGTTCACCGGGAGTACCGCGAACTCCTTTTTTGACGTCATAAATCACGCACCCATATACTTTACCGCCGTTTATTTCAATGACGTTGTTTGAAGAGTCTGTAACAGGATGCCCCAACGAACCGAATTTTCCGGCCGTCTTGTCAATATAGGTAACCGTACCCACACCATTCAGGCTGTCCTTTACCAACACGCCTATTCTTGTATTGCCGCTTGTCAGCTCTTTTACGGGAGTAACGGTAAAGCTCAGCTCTTCGCTGCCGCGCGCCACCGTAATTTCCGCAACTTTGAGTTTATCCGATATAAGCTTGCTTACATCTTCACTGCAAGTTACCTCTTTCCCGTTTATCTTCTCTATAACGTCACCCGTTTTTATTCCGCAGTCGCGCGCAGGCGATTTAAGACCGTCTTCAGTTAGCACCCCGCAAACGCCAACCACCTCTACCGAGGTTGTATTTAAAACAAAGCCGGCAGGAAATCCGCCAAGATAAATTTCCAGCGACGCCGCATTGGCGCTGAACAGCGGCACAGCTGAAAACAGACATAATACTGCACACAACAAAATCAAAAGTTTGCTTAAAAATTTTTTACTGCTAAACATAAACATATTGTGTGCAACAGGGAACTATATATACCGATGATTTTTCAAAGAAAAAAGCGGACGATTTTTCGTCCGCCACGTAAGATTCTATTTATTGAATTGTTCTATGAGTTCTTCCGAATGTTTGCGCGCGGCTACCGAATCGCCCCCTCCTGTAAGACGAATAATTTCAGCAATTTTACCTTCCCTGTCCAGTCGGGTTACGGAAGTCAATGTAGAGCCGCCTCTTTCAGATTTGGAAATAAGAAAGTTTCTGTCCCCGGCAGCGCATATCTGCGGAAGGTGAGAAACGGCTATTATCTGAGTACTATCCGCAATTTTCACAAACTTCTGCGCCACGCTTTTAGCCGTTAAACCACTTATTCCCGCGTCAATTTCGTCAAAAATATAGGTAGAAATTCCGTTGAGTTCTTTAAGTACAGTCTTTATTGAAAGCATAAACCTGCTAAGTTCCCCTCCGCTTATAACTTTATTGAGCGGCTTCAGGGGCTCTCCGGCATTTGCGGAAAACATAAACTGTATCCTGTCTGAACCATCGGGACTGTCAAGATTTGCGCTCTGTCTGCTGTAATTTTCGAAATACACTTCAAATCGTGCCCCCGATATATTGAGACTTTTAAGCTCTGCCACAACCTCTTTGCAAAACTTTTCAGAGGCAGCTTTTCTCATCTCTGTAAGCCTGACACACTCCCGATAGATTTTCTCATCGAGTGCGGCCATATCCGCATTAAGTTTTTCGGCAAGTTCGTCGCTGTCTGCCAGCACGCCGTATTCTTCGGCGGCCCGGCCCC
>CBCPNE010000063.1:0-7737 GCA_965120435.1 uncultured Clostridia bacterium | reverse complement strand
ATGTGTTTGTGTGTGGTGCCCCCCGTGGCGGTTTCCCGCGTGGGACCCTTATTTTACGCTTTTTCAATTTACTCTTCTTTATCCGCCGTCAAACCGCCCGTCATACGGGCGTGAGATAACAACACGTCATTCAGAACAAAAAAATTTTAAAATCTTCTTTGGCGGGCGGTTCACCCGTTTGCTCATACAACTCAGATAAAACGGCTCTGCGCCTGAATTTATAGTCGGCAAAAATCAGGGCGTTATGCTCCTCAAAAATGACGGCAACTCTGCACAGGCGTGCGGCAGAATACGCCAAGCAAAATCAATCAGTCCATTATTCCGTGTTCAAGCTCGTCCAGAGTGAGCGTAAACGCGGGGATAAAGTTCTGCATAAAGTAATCGACTTCGCGCATTGCACGCGATTCAAGGTCCTCCCTTATGCTCTTTTCGGCCTTTTCAAATTCGGTGTTGCCGCAGCGGCGCTCTTCAAGGCACTTTATGTATGCCGAAAGCCTGTCCGCCGCCTTTACTATCTTCCACTCCTCGCTGTCCGTATCGGCCTTTACAAATGTCCCTATCTCCCCCTTAAGTTCTTCCGGCAGGGTAGACAGCAATCTGTCGCAGGCAACCCCCTCTATGTCCTTATATGCGCCCGTTATGGAGCGGTTGAAATACTTTATAGGCGTGGGCAAATCCCCGGTCAGCACCTCTGAACATTCGTGATATATGGCATACAGCGCGCACTTTGACGCGTCGGCGCTGCCGCCGTAAATTTTGTTGTTTATCACGGCGAGGGCGTGGGCGATAAGCGCCACCTGCTGGGAATGTTCCATAATATTTTCCTCCCGCACGGAGCGCATCAAAGACCACCTTTTGATATATTTCATTCTGTCCATAAACGCATAGAAGTTGTATGGCATTATGCACCTCCTTAAACGGCCTTTGCGCCGCGATTAGATTATAATATATTTTGGCGTTAAATTCAATTGACTTTGCCGACCTTTTAAAATATAATCTATTTGCAGTCGGAAAAAACCGCACTGTAAAAACAACAGAATATCGTCGGGGGTGCCGCAAAATTTTGTTGCGTGCTGAGATTATACCCTTTGAATCGGCAAGGTAATGCTTGAGCGATAGTACAAAGACCTTATAATTTAAAGGTCGCTCCCTTTATTTTGCACGGAAATTACAGGGAGCGGCCTTATTTCTTTTCGGCGGTATGGAGGAAAATTTATGAACAACACACTTCTCGCCCTCGGCGGGGCAGAATCTGTGGCGTTGTGGCTTTCCGTTGCCGTAGTCGCCGCCGTTCTCATCGCCGGGCTTGCAATTTTCATTGCAAAGCGCAGCGCATTTATCAGCTTTGTCAAGCATGCCGCTGTGGGCATAGTCGCTTTTGCGGCCATACTCGGCCTGATTATGCTTGCATTGCTGTACGAACAGTCATTAGCCGATGATATAGGGGCGGACTATGCGGGGCGCTACTCGTCCACATTCACAGGATATGTACTCGCGCCCGTATGCGCGCTGTGCGCCGCCTGCGCTCTTATGATTATTCTGTCCACACTTTACGCAAAGTTCAACAAAACTTTTCTTAAAAACTCAGTGACAATACTAGGCGTGGCGGCTTACACGATATTCGCCGTGGGAGCGGCGCTGATTAATCTGTACTTCGCCGACGCGGTGAGGTATTATTCGGCCATTGCGGGCGAATACGTCTATGCCATTGACGTAGGGGAACACATTGCACTGTGGCTGACAGCGCCCCTTGTACTGCTTGCCGCCGCCTGCGGGACTTCGGTATTCTTCATAAAGCGTGAAAAGTTCGGAGCATTTTTAAAGCGCGCGCTTGTGTGCGCGGTTGTGTACGCGGCGGTGCTGGGCATAGCGATGCTTGCGCTCTCCTTTGCAAAGCACTACAGTGCGAGCTATGCCGAGGAAAACTGGCTGGCGCGCGAAAACCTTATAAATTATGTTCTTTTGCCGCTGATTGTTCTTTGCGCGGCAGTACTTGCGGCAACGATTTCGCTTGTGTGCGTGGCAAAATTCAGGCCTGAAAAAGTAAAGCTGACCTCATATATCTGCGGCGCGGTGCTGGTTGTAATACTTATTGCCGCCGCCGTAATGATTGGCCTGTATTACAGCGGAAACATAAAGGGCGACGAATACTACGACGGTTCAGAGGGCGGTTCGGAAGTAAACGACGTTGCGCTGTACTGCCTTGCCGCCGCACTGATAGTCATTGCCGTAGCGGGCGCGTTCATATTCGGCAGAAAGGACAAAAAGGGCTTTGATACGCGCACCATTGCGTATGCCGCGGTGTGCATAGCGCTTTCGTTTGCGCTGTCGTATGTGGGACTTCACCTGCCCCAGGGAGGAAGCGTAACCTTTGCAAGTCTGCTGCCCCTTATGGTGTACAGCTATATGTTCGGCGTAAAGAAGGGCGTGTTTGCCGGCTTCATTTACGGCATATTGCAGGCAATACAGGACCCCTGGATTATCCACCCCGCGCAGTTCCTTCTGGACTATCCCATAGCTTTTTCAATGATAGGCTTTGCCGGACTGTTTGCCAACATAAAGAAATTCGACAGAATGCCTCAGCTCAGGTTTGCGCTCGGCGCAATAACAGCGTCCGTGCTTCGCTACATATCGCACGTGTTTTCAGGCGTGTTTGCGTTC
Organism: uncultured Clostridia bacterium; assembly: GCA_965120435.1. Taxonomy (GTDB): domain Bacteria; phylum Bacillota; class Clostridia; order Christensenellales; family Borkfalkiaceae; genus Coproplasma. The sequence continues at coordinate 5,076 of CBCPNE010000063.1, read as the reverse complement.
AGCGCATACGCCATCGACGCAGGTATGGGCGCGTGGGTGTACAGTCTTGCCTACAACTCCTTCGTGTTCGCAGATATTGCCATAGTTATAGTGGCGGGCGTGCTTGTGTTCTCTTCAAAGAACTTTGTGAGATTTATCTCCCGCTACAATCAGCCGACCGCCCTTGCAGAAGGCACAGATGGCGCGACCGAAGAAAATCATTCATAAAAACGCGCAAAACCGATTGAAAGCGCAGCCCGCATATTGCGGGCTGCGCTTTTGGTTTATCCGCACCTTGCAAACTGCAATATATCCACCAGCACAGAAAAGGCGAGAATGAGTATAAACCCGGCGGCGTGTATTGCCGCCTCCACCTTTCGCGGTACGGGCTTTCTGAATATCCACTCAATCAGGCAGAACACAACCTTGCTGCCGTCCAGGGCGGGAATGGGCAGCAGGTTGAACACGGCCAGATTGACGCCTATATATGCCGCAATCTCCAGAAAAGACTGCACCCCCTGAGAGGCGAGCTGGGACGTGAGCTTTATCGTGGTTACAGGTCCGCCCATTGCAGTTAAACTTATGTTGCCCGTTAAAAGTTCGCCCAGCACCTTGAATATGGTGCCCGCAATTTTAAACGAATAGGCAAACGCCCTGCCCACCGTGGAGAAAAAGGAGAAGCGGTAATTGGTTACGCTGACCGTCCAGTAGTTGTTTCCGTCCTCCCTTATCTCTGTATCAATGCCCAGCGCAGACCACAACTTGCCCGTCTGAGAGGTGTTTTCAAAGTCGCAGTCCTGCCTTAAGGTTACGTATATCTGCATAACCTCTCCGCCGCGCTCCACCGTAAAACGCGCCGTATCCCCCTCAGATTTGCCCGAAAGCGCCTCCATAAGGTCGGAAGTGAGGTACACCCCGCGCCCGTCGGCCTCTAAAATTATATCGCCCGCCACAAAGCTGTTGGCGGTGTTGTAAGTTTCGTCATACGCAACGCCGTCTATGCGGAACACCATCTGCCCGAAGCACGCAAAGGCCGCGATAATGAGAATTACCGCCGTGATATAGTTCATCAGCGCACCGGACACAAGCACTATTATCCGCTGCCACGGCGGTTTGGAATTGAAGCTGTTTTTATTCAGTAGGCGGCTGTCGCCGTCCTCCCCCTCAAAGGCGCAGTACCCGCCCAGAGGTATGGCGCGGACGGAAAATACCTCGCCCGTCTTTCTGCGGGTACGCCTGAAGAGGGCCGGGCCGAAGCCTATAGCAAATTCATTTATCTTAAAGCCGAGCGCCTTGCCCGCCATATAGTGGCCGAACTCGTGTACGGTTATCATAGCGAGCAAAATGAGTATGGCAAGGACCACCGCGCCGACAGTGCTTAAAACGGAAGAAACCGAAAGTAAATACATTTAACCTCTCATATGCGCCCTCCCGTTCCGAAGAAGTCAGAAGGAGAGCAAGCGTACAGCCTGCTCCGCACGGACGCGCGCTGACCTGTCCGCCTCCTCAAGCGCGGCAAAGCTGTGGGCGGGGCGGTTTTCGGCGGCTGCCGTCGCCTGCTCCGCCACCCGCGCTATGTCGGTAAACCTGAGCTTTCCGTCAAGAAAGGCCTTCACCGCCACTTCCCCCGCGGCGTTCAGCACGCACGGCAGTATTCCGCCCGCGCGGCCGCACTCTGCGGCGAGGTCGAAGCACGGAAACCTTCCGCTCTCCAACGGATAAAATTCCAGCGCCGCCGTCCGTGAAAAATCGAGCGGAGGCGCGCCGCAGTCAAAGCGTTCAGGATATGTAAGCGCCATCTGAATGGGAATTTTCATCGTGGGCACGGAGAGCTGCGCAAGGCACGCCCCGTCCCTGAAACGCACCATAGAGTGAACTATGCTCTGAGGGTGAATGACTACCTCCATATCAGAATACTGCGCGCCGAACAGATGATGGGCCTCTATCACCTCAAATCCCTTGTTCAGAAGCGTGGCGCTGTCCACCGTTATCTTCGGGCCCATTCTCCACGTAGGGTGGCTTAGCGCCATTTGGGGAGTAACTTCTTTCAACTGCCCGTCCGTAAAATTTCTGAACGGCCCGCCGCTCGCCGTGATAATCAGCTTTGCAAACGGAGCTTCGGCATTGAAGCCCAGACATTGCCATATGGCGGAATGTTCGCTGTCCACGGGCAGGATACTTACGCCCTTTCTGCGCGCGAGAGGCATAACGTAATCGCCGCCGCACACCAGAGTTTCCTTATTGGCGAGGGCCACGGTCTTGCCCGCCTCTATCGCCGCGAGGGCGTACTCAAGCCCTGCAAAACCAGAAGCCGCAATCACAACCACATCGGCCCCGTCGTATGCCGCAACGTCAAGGGCGGCACGCCTTCCGCCGCAGAAGCGGACGCCCTGCGGCACCTCCGTCACTTTTTTTGCGGCCAGCTCGTCGGCGAGGGCGCAGAAGCGCGGTTTTACCTCGGCCATCTGCCGCATAAACAGCGCGTGAGAGCCGCCCGCGGCCATTGCCACGATGCGGAACTTGTCGGGCGAGGAAAGAGCTACTTCTATAGTCTGTCTGCCTATACTGCCCGTGCTGCCTATAAGGGCTATGTTTTTCATACGTCCTCCCTGCGGAAGGGGGTCTGAATTATTATACCCCACCTGCCGCAAATTAATGACTTAATAATAAAAAGTTCCCGCCGCGCGGGAACTTTGATGTGCGCAAAACCGCGCAGATTAATTATTTACGCTATCAGCAGGAAAGCTATCAGTATGACTATTCCTGCAAACAGAGTTCCGTCAAAGCGGTCCATCACGCCGCCGTGTCCGGGCAGAAGCCTGCCCATATCCTTTACGCGGCACTCCCTCTTTACCTCGCTTTCAAACAGGTCGCCGAACTGAGTCGCCACAGAGGCCGCAAATCCTATCAGCACGATTGCAACCACGCCGGGAAGCGTACCTGAAAACTCAGGCGTGCCGCCCAATGCCATAAACACATAGTACACTGCCACAGAGCCGCCTATGCCGCCTATAAGCCCGCCTAAAGCGCCTATAACCGTCTTGTTGGGGCTTACGTTGGGCGCAAGCTTAAGGGGAACAAACCTGCCGAGAGCAAGTCCCACAAGGTATGCGAACGCGTCTGTAAAGGGCACGCACACAAACAATATAAGTATGGCGAGCATTGAATTTTCTTCCAAGTAGTTTATGGCGGAGAGAAGCGCGGTCAGAAGTCCCGCATACAACAGCGTGAACAGCGAGGCGAGCGTGCTTTTGAGCGTGGAGCGCGAATGGTCGGCCACGAACAGTACGCATATGACGAGCATACCTACGCCCAGCGCGTCTATAAGACCCAGCCAGCCGCTGCCCGTAAGCATCTGCATAGCCACAAACAGCGGAACGCAGAGCGCGCTGAAAGTTATGGTTATGGCCCGCTGAAGAACGGACACGCACCCCAGGGCGCGCAGAAGTTCCATAGAGCCTATAACAGCTATCGCGCAGAACAACGCGTCAAACAGAAGCGCGCCGTAGCCTTCCGGTATGAGCCACTTGGCGGCGCACAGGCCGACCACCACGACGACGTACACTGCGCCGGTGATTATTCTTTTTATTATATCAGTATTAGTTTTTTGTAAATCATCCATTTGTCACACCCTTCCGAAGCGCCTCGTCCTCCTGGAATATTCCTTCAGCGCCGCGTCAAATCTGGCGTTGTTGAAATCGGGGAACAGGACGTCGGTGAAGTAAAGTTCTGAATAGGCCGCCTGCCACAGCAGGAAGTTTGAAAGCCTTATCTCCCTGCCCGTTCTTATTATGAAGTCGGGGTCGGGAATCCCGTCCGTGTATAACAGCCGCGAAAAGCTCTCTTCCGTGACCTTTTCGCCGCGCTCAACGGCCGAGTTTGCCGCGCGCAAGATTTCCGCACGGCTGCCGTAATTTACGGCAAAGACGAGGGTAAAACGCGCGTCCTCAGGCGAGGAGGCGCACACCCGTTGCATCTTCTCCCTTACGTCCGGCGGGAGTACGGATATATCGCCTATAATGCGTATGGCCACGTTCTCTTTCACAAGGCCGGGCGCATACTCGTCAAAGTATCTGCGGAACAGCGAAAACAATCCGTCCAGCTCTTCCTTGGGGCGGGAGAGGTTTTCGGTGGACAGGGCATACAAAATGAGGTATCGCACACCCCTGTCGCGGGCGTGCCGCACAAGTTTGACTATGCGCTTCATTCCTGCGTCGTGTCCCGCGCTGCGCGGCAGAAGGCGCTTTTTTGCCCACCTGCCGTTGCCATCCATAATTATGCCCACGCTTGCGGGCGCAGAGACTGTATTTTCAGCCATTACTCAAACGGTCATAATCTCCTTTTCTTTTTCCGCGACGGCGGCGTCCGTCCTGGCTACGGATTCGGCCACCATCTTTTCCACGTCCTTTTCGCACGCGGCAAACTCGTCCTCGGAAAGGATTTTATCGTTCTTGAGCTTTTTGAGGGCATCCATAGCCTCCCTGCGCACGTTGCGCTGCGCAACCTTGGCGTCCTCTCCCATCTTTTTGACCTGTTTTACAAGCTCCTTGCGGCGCTCTTCGGTGAGTTCAGGGAAAACGAGGCGGATTACCTTGCCGTCGTTGGTGGGGTTGAGGCCGATACCTGACACCTGTATGGCCTTTTCAATTTCCTTTAATATGGAGACGTCCCACGGGGAGATTACTATGCACCTGCCCTCCTGAACGGAGATGTTCGCCGTCTGGTTTACGGGCGTGGGCGCGCCGTAATAGTCCACGGTCACTCTGTCCAGAATGTGCGGGTTTGCCCTGCCCGCGCGTATGACGGAATAATCTTCCCTGAGTACGCTGACCGTCTTTGAAAGCTTGTCGTCAAGTAAAAGTATAATCTCTTCAACCTGCTCGTTTTCTAACATAAATAGCTCCTTGTATTATTTTTATGCAATATATGTTTAAAGCAATGTTCCCGCAGTAAAATACGACAGCTCCATTTGCTTTTAAATAAATTTCCAAATAAATTACGTTTCAAGCAGGGTTTCCCTGCGCCAGCGTCTCGCAGTGCGTGCGGTATATAAACCGCACTGCTCGGGCACCGTTCGCGCGCTTACATAGGCGCTCA
>CBCPNE010000062.1:0-4136 GCA_965120435.1 uncultured Clostridia bacterium | reverse complement strand
CGAGCGGTTTGACGTGGACATATGTGAAACCGTGCGCGCGAAGAACTGCGCCGAGGCGAGGACTTCCTTCGGCGGAGCTTCACCCAAACGCGTAAAGGAGAATATCCGCTCCATAAGAAAACGCCTTGCTAAATATACGGACTGAAAATAAAAATGTTACGCCGCTGCGGCATATTACTCTGTCCGCAGCGGCGTTTAGATTTAATTGGCAAACGGCCATTCAAATAAATCAAGTTCTTTGTCTTTTTTTATATTATACTCAGCACATTTTACAGCCCAATAATCATTGCAGTCTACCTCATCTTCTTCGTTACGCGCAACATTATAGTCACCAAAGAATGAACCGCCATTCTGCGAGATTGCCAACCCAATCTCAGAATGGATGAGGCAATCATACTCATCAACATTACCCCTACCCATCACTTTATTTATTTTTACATTGGGTAGGTCGGCAAGGGATGTAAGCAATTGCTCAGCTTTATCATTGTGATGGAAACTGCCGTCAAGATGCACACTTTCCTTTCCCCTCACAAAATCTAAAAGATGTTGAAGTGCCCATTCGGATTCAGAAGGTTGTGTGTGAACAAAGATATGCTCCTTGCCTTCATAGAGATGTACAACACTGCAAGAGCTGACGCCCCTTGTAACAACCTGGTCTATGATAACGCCGGGATTTATGCAAATATATTTGTCCATATTAAATCGTGCAAGAAAAAATTCAGTAAATCCTCCTGCATTGACAGTAAATTTTATAATACTGCTCCAACCAAGCCTGTATGTATTAGTACCTGCTATTGTTCCATTTTGGCTTTGCTCGTGGCCCGAAAAAATATTCGCCAAAGCTATGGCATCTTTTATAACAGCCTTATTTGTGTCAGATACATCAATAATATGTTGTATCCCTTCATACCTTCTTAACATATAAGAATCTCCTTTATAAATTTTTTCGACAGATTGCCGGCCACGCAGATATATTATATCAAGCGCTTATCTGCCGTATTTGAACATACTATAATAAAAAAACGGCACAAATGTATGCGCCGTTTTAAAAAATTTTTGCAATGATTTAGATTTACTTGCCGTAACTTTTTGCAAGTGCCCTGAACGCGGGGAGCGAACGCTCTATCATATCCGGGCTTACGCAGTAGGCAATGCGCACATATCCGCAGCATCCGAATCCGTCCCCGGGAACGAGCAGCAGTTCGTATGCCTTTGCGCGCTCGGCAAAGGCGTTTGCGTCCTCTTCAAGCGCCTTCACGAACAGATAAAACGCACCCTGCGGTTTTACCACCTCATAGCCGTACTCTTCAAGAGCCGAACACAGCCTGTCGCGGTTGGATTTATATACGGAAATGTCCGACGTTGCCCCTATCACCCTTGCCACCAGCTTTTGCAGCAGACTGGGCGCGCACACATAGCCGAGAGACCTGCCCGCGCCGCACACGGCGGCATACACGTCCGCCCTGCCCGTAAGCGCGGGACCGACGGCTATGTAACCTATCCTGTCGCCGGGAAGGGAAAGGCTCTTGGAAAAGGAATAGCAAACTATGCTGTCCTCATAATAATTCATTATGTAGGGCACCTTCTGACCGTCGTAGACGAGTTCGCGGTATGGTTCGTCGGAAATGAGATATACAGGGGAACCAATCTTGGCGGAATGTCTTTTCAGGAGGTCGCACAGCTTTCTTATGCTCTCTTCAGGATAAACCACGCCGCTCGGATTGTTGGGCGAATTAATTATAACAGCCTTTGTCTTTGCCGTAAGGGCCCTTTCAAGCTGTTCAAAATCTATTCCGAATGTGCCGCTCTGCGTTCTGACGGGGATAAGCTTTGCGCCCGCCTGCCCGCAAAAGACGGAATATTCCGGAAAGAACGGGGTAAAAGTCAGCACCTCGTCTCCGCCGTTGCACAACGCGCACAGCGTGATGGTTATGGCCGCCGCCGCGCCGCAGGTCATATATATGTCCTCGGCGGATATTCCCACGCCGAAATTGGAGTTGATATATGCGGCAACCGCGCCGCGCGCTTCGGAAGCTCCCTGCGCGGAAGTATAGCCGTGCAACTCTATCGGGTCACAGGCGCATAAGAGTTCTTTCAGAGTTTCCCCCACTATCGCGGGAGGCGGCACGCTGGGATTGCCGAGAGAAAAGTCAAAGACTTTGTCTTCCCCTATCTGAGCCTTACGCCTGTTGCCGTATTCAAAAAGTTCCCTGATAACCGAACGGACTTTGCCGAGTCCGACATAGCGGTCATTTATCATATGTCTTCACCTCTTTTTAATTATAGCACCGCCGCAGCCGTTTAGCAAGCGGTGAAGGCGGCTTTAAAATATCGGGGCGGCAAAAACCGCTTATGTTCAGCCTGTCAGCTCCCTTCTGAAACTCTCCATTATTCTGCTCTCTATCCTGGACACCTGCACCTGCGATACGCCGAGCATTGCCGCCACTTCGCTCTGGGTCATATCGCGGAAATAGCGGAGCATTATAACCTTTCTGTCGCGCTCGTCCAACCCCTCTATCGCGGCTTTGAGCTGCAAAATCTCTATCATATCCTCCTGCCTGTCCTCAGACGGCAGCCTGTCCATAAGTTCGCCTGTCTTTTCGTCCTTGTATTCCCCCTGGGATGAGAGCGACACGGGCATACAGGAAGAACCCATTGTGAACACCACCTGGCTTTCCGGCATGGCGAAGTGTTCTGATATGGCCTTTACGGAGGGCTGACAGCCGTTTGTTGCGGCATATTCCTCAATGAATTTATTGATGGCCTTGGCCTCCGCCTTTATCGCGCGGGAGACCTTTATGCTGCCGTCGTCACGCATGAAGCGCTTTATCTCCCCGGCAATCATAGGCACGGCATAGGTGGAAAACCGCACGCCGTAACTCTCGTCAAAGCCGTTTATCGCCTTTAAAAGCCCCATACTCGCAAGCTGGAAGAGGTCGTCGTATTCCACTCCCTTTCCCAGGTACCTGCGCACGATAGACTTCATAAGGTTGGCGTTTTCGGTCAGCAGTTTTTCCTTTGCGGCGTTGTCGCCGCTCTTTGCCTTGGATATGAGTAAATTTGTTTCCGCAACTTCAAGCATTCTCCACTTCCGAATCAAAGCGTTTTGACATACAGACCTGCGTGCCCGCGCCCTCGGAAGAATTCACGGAAAATTCGTCCATGAACGTCTGCATAATGGTAAACCCCATGCCCGAACGCTCGTCGGAAGGCATTGTGGTAAAAAAGGGCTGAACGGCCTTATTTACGTCCGCAATACCCGCGCCGCTGTCGCAGATTCTGATATGTAAAACGTTTTCATCGGTTTCACATTCAACGGTGATGATGCCGCTCCCGCCCCTGTATGCGTGTACGGTGCAGTTGGTTACCGCCTCTGAAACGGCTGTCTTTACGTCGGAAAGCTGTGAAAGAGTGGGATTGAGCGGCAGGCAGAACGCCGCAACGGCGTCGCGCGCAAACGCCTGATTTTCAGGCAGTGACAAAAATTCAAGTTTCAAATAGTTCTTATTCATTTCACGCTCTTCCTTTATTCCGTCTTGGGGATTATAGAGTATATGCCGCTGAGATTCAGAATTTTGTCCGCGGCAAAGTCGGGCTTCTCTATGTAGACGGGTATGCCCAGCCGCGAGGCCTTTTTGTATCTGCCTATAAGAAAGCCTATGCCCGTGGAATCCATAAAGCGCACGCCCTCTAAATTGATAACGATGGCCTCGGCCTGAACGTTTTCGTCTATAATGCCGTCGCAACGCCGCCGCGCCTCGGCCGAGCTGCATTCGTCAAGCTCGCCGTCAAGGCTCAGCACCAGCGTTCTGCCGCGCAGAAAACCTTTTACTGTCATAAGTTCAGCTCCCGCAGTTTTTATGAATAATACAATATCGCGGGGACGGAAATTTTTGGAATAGCGGCGAAAAAGCGCGACTTTTGACGCAACGCACGCCGTTTGAACCGTCTTTGCAGACAGGGCGCACCCCCGACGGCGCGCAGAAAAAGATGTGCAAATTTTTTTGAATTATTAAGCAAATAAGCGGCAAAAATTACTTGACAAAAAATTTACGTTATATTATTATATACAAGCGCGTTCGGGTAACGGACAAATGCGCATACAGGGGCCTTTAGCTCAGTTGGTTAGAGCAGTC
>CBCPNE010000061.1:0-7526 GCA_965120435.1 uncultured Clostridia bacterium | reverse complement strand
TGCTACCTCCCTTTTATTCATCCTCGCCGTCGTCTTCGCCGTCTTCGTCAAACAGGCTGAACTTTTCGCCGAGGTCATCGTCGTCCTCGTCCTCGTCGCCGCCGAACATCTCCTTGCTGGCGAAGTCGTCCTCGTCGTCCTCGTCGTCCGATTCGAAGATAGAGCCAAGCTCAATATCCTCGTCCTCGTCAGCGTCGACTGAAAGGTCGAACTCTTCCTCCGGCTGCTGCCTGTCTCTCTCCTCCGCCTCGCGCATTGCTGCGGAAGGAATGGCCTCGTCGTCCTCGTCGAGCTCGCGGATTATGAGTTCGTCGTTGTTTTCGGTGAGTACCTTTACGTCGAGCGCGAGCGACTGAAGCTCTTTAAGCAACACCTTGAACGCTTCGGGTATGCCCGGTTCGGAAATGTTGTTGCCCTTTACTATAGATTCGTAGGTCTTTACCCTGCCCACGATGTCGTCCGACTTGACGGTAAGGATTTCCTGCAATATGTGCGCCGCGCCGTAGGCCTCCAGCGCCCACACTTCCATTTCGCCGAAGCGCTGGCCGCCGAACTGGGCCTTGCCGCCGAGGGGCTGCTGTGTAACAAGGCTGTAGGGACCGATGGAACGCGCATGAATTTTATCGTCTACGAGGTGGTTGAGCTTTATCATATACTGCACACCCACGGTGACCCTGTTTTCAAAGGGTTCGCCCGTCCTGCCGTCGTATACCTGAATCTTGCCGTCGACCTTGCCTTCGGGATTGACGATGTTATTTTCCTGGAACAGCTGTTTAATATCCTGCTCGGTCGCGCCGTCGAATACGGGCGTGGCAATCTTCCAGCCGAGCTGTTTGCACACAAGTCCGAGGTGAACTTCAAGCACCTGTCCTATGTTCATTCGGGAGGGAACGCCGAGGGGGTTGAGAACTATCTGCAGGGGAGTGCCGTCCGCAAGGAAGGGCATATCCGCCTGGGGAAGCACGCGGGATATAACGCCCTTGTTGCCGTGGCGGCCCGCCATCTTGTCACCCACCTGAATTTTACGCTTCTGCGATATATACGCGCACCAATTTGTTTACGCCGGGCGAAAGTTCGTCCTTGTTTTCGCGGGTGAACACCTTTACGTCCACCACTATGCCGCCTTCGCCGTGGGGAACTTTGAGGGAGGTATCCCTCACTTCCCTCGCCTTTTCGCCGAATATGGCGCGAAGCAGCCTCTCTTCGGGAGTGAGTTCGGTCTCGCCCTTTGGGGTAACCTTGCCGACGAGTATGTCGCCCGTCTGAACTTCGGCGCCCACTCTTATGATGCCGTTTTCGTCCAAATCTTTGAGGGCGTCGTCCGATACGTTGGGTATGTCGCGCGTAATCTCCTCTTCGCCGAGTTTGGTGTCGCGCGCCTCTGTTTCGTGTTCCTCTATATGAATGGACGTGAACAGGTCTTCCTGTACTATCTTTTCAGAGATGAGAATGGCGTCCTCGTAGTTGTAGCCCTCCCACTCCATATAACCTATGAGTATGTTCTTGCCGAGGGCGAGTTCGCCGTTGTTGGTGGCGGGGCCGTCGGCTATTATTTCGCCCGCTTCAACCCTGTCGCCCGTGTTTACTATGGGGCGCTGGTTGAGGCAGGTGCCCTGGTTGGAGCGTTCAAACTTCTTGAGCTTGTATTCGGTTACAAAGCCGCTGTCCTCCCTGATTTTAATCATATCGGAGGCCGCGCCTATAACCGTGCCCGCGTTCTTAGCGGTGACAAGCACGCCCGAATCGCGCGCTATGGCCGCCTCTATTCCGGTGGCTACTATGGCCGATTCAGTCTTCATAAGGGGCACCGCCTGACGCTGCATGTTGGAACCCATCAGCGCGCGGTTGGTGTCGTCGTTTTCAAGGAAAGGTATGAGCGCCGTGGCAACCGAAACAAGCTGCTTGGGCGATACGTCCATATAGTCCATTCTCTCAGGCGGGTACTGCGTGATGAGGTCCTGATGGCGGCAGCCCACGTGAGAGTTGATGAAGTGGTTGTTTTCGTCAAGAGGCTCATTGGCCTGCGCTACGATATACTTGTCCTCTTCGTCCGCGGTGAGGTAGTCCACGCGGTCGGTTACGGTGGGTACTCCGTTTTCGTCCTTAATCACCTTGCGGTAGGGGCTCATTATAAAGCCGTATTCGTTCACCTTTGCAAAGGTGGCGAGCGAGGATATGAGGCCTATGTTCTGGCCTTCGGGGGTCTCTATGGGGCACATTCTGCCGTAGTGCGAGTGGTGAACGTCGCGCACTTCGAACGTCGCCCTGTCGCGGTTGAGGCCGCCGGGGCCGAGGGCGGAGAGCTTGCGCTTGTGCGTAAGTTCTGCCGCGGGGTTGGTCTGGTCCATAAACTGCGACAGCTGTGAAGAGCCGAAGAATTCGCGTATCACCGCCGAAACGGGGCGCACGTTTACAAGTCCGGAGGGAGTTACCTCCATCGCGTCCTGCGTGGCCATACGCTCTTTTATCAGCTTTTCAAGCCTTGCTATGCCTATGCGCAGCTGGTTCTGCAGAAGTTCGCCCACAGAGCGCACGCGGCGGTTGCCGAGGTGGTCTATGTTGTCTATGGTGCCTATGCCGTACTGAAGGTCTATATTCGTAGATATGGAAGCGACTATGTCGTCCACGGTGATGTGCTTGTGGTTGAGCTTTTCCACCACGGGCTTTATGATTTTCTTTTCGTCCGCGTCAAGCTCTTCCTTGTCTGAAGAGAGCAGCGCGTTGAAGAGTTTGCAGCCTTCAACGAACTTTATGCGCATCTCCCTGCGCTTTTCCCTGTTCTTCTTCTCTTCGGGCTTTTCGTCGTCGCTCTCCTCAATCTCCTGCACATAGTTGATTGCGTTTATCTGGTCGATATACTTTGCCGCAACCTCTTCCACGGAGGCGGAAGCGCACTCTGCGGCAATCTTCTTCATAAACAGGAAGTTGGGGTAATATATGGTGGGCAGCAGGCCGAAGAGCTTTGCGGGCTTTTCGCTCACCGCCGTAAAGTTTACAGTGTTGTTTGCAATTATTTTGTGCTTTATCTCGCCGCGTTCGGGGTCTGAAACAAGTACGAACACCTCGTTCACGCCCGCGTCCTGAATGGCTACGGCCTGCTCTTCGGTGACAATATCCCCCGCCTTTGCCATAACTTCGCCCGTTTCGGGATTGAATATGTCCTCCGCGAGCTTGCAGCCGGGAAGGCGGTAAGCAAGGTTGAGCTTTTTGTTGAACTTGTACCTGCCCACCTTTACAACGTCGTACCTTCTGGGGTCGAAGAACAGGTTGTTGAGGTGCTGGCGCACGGACGCCTCAGTGGGAATTTCGCCGGGGCGCAGCCTGCGGTAGAGTTCTATAAGGCCGTCAGATTCAGACTTGGTGGAGTCCCTCTCTATGGTGTCCTTTATCATTGCGGCGTCCGCAAACAGGTCGAGTATGGCCCTGTCCGAACCGAAGCCGAGGGCGCGCAGCAACACGGTGGCGCATATCTTGCGCTTGCGGTCGACGTGTACCCAGAGTACGCCCTGGGCGTCCTGCTCGAACTCAAGCCATGCGCCGCGGTTGGGGATTACCGTTGTGGAGAACATCTCCTTGCCGGTCTTATCCCGCGTACTCGCGTTGTACACGCCGGGGGAACGCACCAGCTGGGATACGATTACGCGCTCTGCGCCGTTTATGATGAAGGAACCGCTGTCCGTCATAAGCGGGAATTCACCCATAAATACGGGCTGGTCTATAACTTCGTCCTTGACCTTATTGACCAGTCTTACGGTGACGTGCAGCGGAAGCGCGTAGGTTGCGTCGCGGTTGCGGCATTCCTTTTCGTCATACTTGGGCTTTTCGTCAAACCAGTGGTTGAGGAAATAAAGCTCGTAGTGGTCGGAATAGTCGGTTATGGGCGAAAAATCTTCAAAAACCTCGGCTATGCCCTCGTTTATGAAGGATTCATAGCTGGCTTTCTGAATTTCAACGAGGTCGGGAACGTCTATGACTTCGTTTATCTTGCCGAACTTCCGTCTTTCCGTTTTGCCGTACTTGTGAACAGGTAAATTCATTGAAAGATAATTACTCCTTTGGCTGCAGCCTTTTTATTCGTTTATACATGAGCGATTATCCGTATATATCTTTTCACCGGAAAAAATCTAAATGCCTTGATTGCGCGTCCTTGGACGTCCGCCTGAAAGGGGCGGATAAAAAATTTAAAAAAATTTGCGGCTTTACTGAGCGCCCCACTTTACAAACGGAACTTTTTGGTATATAATTGCCTTGTTTCCGTGTTTGCCCGGTGCGTTTTTTGTAACATTATGACACAAAAAAATGCATGTTGACTACAAAAAATGGCACTTACCGCATTTTAATACATTTTATCATTATAAAGGGGCAGGAAATCAAAGTCAAGCAAATTTGCGCTCTTTCCGCAATTTATAATAATAAATTTATAATAAATATAAAAATATTCGCACGGGACGGCGCGGCGCGCCGGTGGTGAACAGGTGAGGATAGATAAATTTCTTAAAGTTTCGCGCATACTCAAAAGGCGCACAGTCGCGCAGGAGGCGTGTTCGGCAGGCAAAGTAATGATAAACGGCAGGGAAGTAAAGCCCTCGCACGAGGTTAAAGCCGGCGACGTTGTGGAAATACTCTATTCAAGCGGCACTCTTAAATTCAGGGTGCTTGAAATAAGGGAAGTTGTAAAAAAGGACGACGCGCAGAAGCTGTACGAGGTAATCTCTTAAAGCGGGCGCAGAACAGAGGATAGTTATATGAAAGTGAGCGCTATAATCTGCGCCGCGGGCAGCGGCGAGCGGGCGGGCTTCGGAAAGAACAAACTGCTGGCCACCATTTACGGCGCACCCGCGCTGTATCATACGCTTAAACAATTTGACATAGCGGAGATTGACGAGGTCATAGTCACCTCCTCCGCGCACGACTACAAGGAGATAAAGGCGCTTTGCGCGCCATTCGGTTTTGACGTTACCATAGGCGGCAAGACCCGCACGGAGGGCGTGAGAAAGGCGCTTGAAAAGGTTACGGGCGACATAGTGCTCATTCACGACGGTGCAAGGCCGTTCGTCACGCACAAGATAATAACCGACTGCATCGCCGCGACAAAAGCTTACGGCAGCGCCGTCTGCGCCACTCCGGTAATCGAAACGGTTGCAACCGTCTACTACGGAGTGATAACCGACGTACCCAAGCGCGAGACCGTGTACCGTGTCCAGACGCCGCAGGGCTTTCTTTCGGCCGACATAAAGAAGGCTTACGAGCTTGCCGCGGACGACGGGATAACCTACACGGACGACAGCTCCGTATATGCAAACTATGTGGGGAATCCGCACATATTCGAGGGCGACAGGCGCAACACCAAGCTGACCTACCGCGAGGACTTCACAAGGGACGCCCCGTACCACCCGGAAGTGCAGGCAAAGCGTGTTGGCCTGGGTACGGACACGCACGCTTTCGGCGGGCTGGATAAATTTGTGAAGCTTGCAGGCGTGCGGATTGACTGCGACTCCTCCCTCGTTGCGCACAGCGACGGGGACGTGGTCATTCACGCCGTTATGGACGCGATACTTTCGGCCAGCGGCCTGAACGACATAGGCCACTATTTCCCCGACACGGACAAGCGCTATAAGGGCGCGGACAGCGCCGTGCTGCTTGGCAGGGTAGTTGAAATGGCGCGGGAGCGCGGACTCAGACCCGTGAACCTCTCCGTGACCATTCAGGCGGAAAAGCCTAGAATTGCGCCGCACATAGATGAAATGAGAGCCTCCCTCGCCTCCCTGTGCGGAATGAAAGCCGAGGACGTTGCAATAGCGGCTGGTACCTGCGAAAGGCTCGGCTTCGTGGGCGAGGGGTTGGGTATCACCGCATACTGCGCCGCCCTTCTGGATGAAATCAGGTAACCGACACTTAAGGCGCGCCCGCTTAAAATGCGGGCGCGGCATTGTATAAGGAGAAAATACTGTGAAGAACTCCACGATTTTTGTATGCGCGGAGTGCGGCGCAACCAGTCCGCGCTGGCTGGGCAGGTGTCCCTCCTGCGGGAAATTCAACACTATGGCGGAGGAGATTGTCCCCTCCCCTTCCGCCGCCGCAAAGACTGCGCGGAAGGCCCCGCTGCCGTCCAGGGCAAGGCCGCTTTCCGAAGTAGTCTACCAGAGCTATGACCGCACGCCGTCAGGCATTTCCGAATTTGACAACGTGATAGGCGGCGGCATAGTAAAAGGTTCGCTGTTACTGCTCGGCGGCGACCCCGGCATAGGCAAATCCACCCTGCTCACGCAGATTGCCGCGCACCTGTCGCAGAACCACAGAGTGCTGTACTTCTCCGCAGAGGAGAGCTGCTCGCAGGTAAAACTGAGGACGGAGAGGCTTGGGCTTTCGTCGGACAACCTTCTGCTCATAAACGAAACGTGCATAGACAACCTTGAAGCCGAACTTGACGGCGTGGAATTCTGCGTGATAGACTCCATTCAGGCGGTATATACGGAGGAACTCTCCTCCTCCGCCGGCTCGGTGGGGCAGGTGCGCGAATGTGCCTCCCGCATAATGCGCATAGCCAAGGGGCGCGGCATAACGTTCTTTATAATAGGTCACGTCACAAAGGAGGGCGCGCTCGCGGGGCCAAAGGTGCTTGAACACATTATGGACGCCGTGCTGTACTTCGAGGGGGAAAACCAGGAAAACTTCCGCATACTGCGCTCGGTGAAAAACAGGTTCGGCAACGTATCCGAAGTGGGCGTGTTTGAGATGACCGATACGGGCATAATACCCGTGACCGACTATTCGGGCATATTCCTTTCGGAGAGCCGCGGCGAAGAGGCGGGCGCGATTGTCACACCCGCCCGCACGGGCAACCGCTGCATGAATGTGGAGATTCAGACGCTGATTTCCAGGACGACTTTCGGCCAGCCGCGCAGGATGCCGCTGGGCGTGGACTACAACAAGCTGGTGCTGCTTCTGGCCGTGCTGGAAAAGCGTTGCGGCATAAACTTAGGCAGCTTTGACGCATATGTAAACGTGATGGGCGGTATGCGGCTCAATGAACCCGCCTCCGACCTTGCCGTGTGCGCGGCGCTGGCCTCCTCCTACTACGACAAACCGATAGACAAATTCACCGCCGCCTTCGGCGAAGTGGGACTGACGGGCGAGGTCCGCGCCGTGTCCTACGCTGAAAAGCGCGTGGCCGAGTGTGTGAAAATGGGCTTTAAAAAGGTGCTTGTGCCCGCAAAAAATATGAAGTCTATGACAAAGTATATGGACAAAATAGACGTAGTGCCCGTACTGTACGTTGGCACGATGATAAAAAATTTATTCAGATAGGACAAAATTCAACAGGCCGCGGGCGGAAATTTTCCGCCCGCGGCCCTCTTTTGCGTTATGCGGCGCCGTCCGTCTGCCGCAGTCAGTCCCCGCATACAAAAATCATAATTATATTCAGATTATCTCCCGACCCTGAGTTTGAGTAACTCAGAGTGAGAACAAGTTCGTCTGCGGCGACCGAGGCATACGCCTGTACTTCCGTTCCGTCAGAGGCAAAA
>CBCPNE010000060.1:0-9416 GCA_965120435.1 uncultured Clostridia bacterium | reverse complement strand
TTTTTTCCTCTGTAAAATTGCACAAATTTTTATGCAATTTTATTATAACTTGCAGGTATAAATATTGTCAAATGTTTTGCCGCAGTTAGCAAAGACGATATATTAACGTCGCCACTTACGACGAAATATTCAACGTTGATTAAAAAGCGCGGCGCGGAAATTTTTCCGCGCCGCGTTTAACTATTTATATCCGTTATTCAGTTATAGTGCCTTGCGCCGAAGATTGAAGTTCCAAGCCGCACCATATTGGAGCCGCACTCAACGCACAGCTTCCAGTCGCCGCTCATTCCCATTGAAAGGTACTCTATATCCCCGTCCATATCGCGCAGCCGCTCGAAGAGTGCGCGCATCTTCACGGCAAGCGGGCGCAGCACGCCCTCGTCGTCGGTAAACGGCAGCATTGCCATCAGCCCCTTGATTTTTAATGCGGGAATTGCGGCAATTTTTTTATAGGCGGCTACACCGTCCTCGTAGTCAAACCCGCCCTTGCTCTCCTCACAGCCGATATTTATCTGTATCAGGCAGTCGGAGGTCACGCCCGCGCGCTCGCTCCGCTTGGAAATTTCTTCGGCAAGTTCCATTCTGTCTACCGACTGGTACAGATAGGTTCTGCCTATAAGGTATTTCACCTTATTAGTCTGCAAGTGCCCGATAAAGTGGCGGCGGGGGTCGCCCGTTATTGCCTCGTACTTGTCCCTGAACTCCTGAACGTGATTGTCGCCGATGTCGCTTATTCCCGCGGCTATGGCGCGGTTAATATCTTCAACGGTCTGTGTTTTGACGGCGGCAACAAGCGTTACCTTCTCGCCGAAAGGATTTTCTCCCGTCTCCGAGAGCAGTTGCTTTACGTTTTCTTCTATCATAAATACCTGTCATAGTTAAAAAGCGGAGCGGGCAACCCCGGCTCCGCAATATACATAATTTTATTTGCAAAATATTAAAATATTTCAAGTTTTATTTACAGTTTATCGCATATGAGCTGCGCCATCTCGCTGCCCTTTACCTTTGTGCAGCCTTCGCTGTAAATGTCGGCTGTGCGGCAGCCATCTGCCAGCACTTGTTCAATGGCTCTGACTATGGCGTCGTATTCCGCCGTGAGAGAAAAGCTGTCGCGCAGCATCATTGCGGCCGCAAGAATGGTGGCAATGGGGTTTGCTATGTCCTGCCCGGCTATATCGGGCGCGGAGCCGTGAATGGGCTCGTAAAGTCCGCGCGTGCCGTCGCCGAGGGATGAGGAGGCGAGCATACCTATGGAGCCCGTAACCTGCGCCGCCTCGTCTGAGAGTATGTCGCCGAAGATATTCGAGGTGACAACAACGTCAAACTGGGCGGGATTCTTTACAATCTGCATAGCCATATTGTCCACAAGCACGTCGGTGACTTCAACGTCTGGATAATTTTTCGCGGCGTATTCGTGAACGGTCTTTCTCCACAGGCGGGAACTCTCCAGAACGTTGGCCTTGTCGACAGATACCAGCTTTTTAGAGCGCTTCCTCGCAAGCTCGCAGGCAATGCGCGTAATGCGCTCTATTTCGGGTATGGAATATTTTTCTGTGTCCCAGGCGTACTCCGCGCCGTTTTCAGTGCCTCTGCCGCGCTCGCCGAAGTATATGCCGCCGATGAGTTCGCGCACGATAATTATTTCAATTCCGTCTTTGACGAGTTCGTATCTGAGGGGGGAAGCGTGCGCAAGGCTCGCCCAGAGCTTTGCGGGGCGTATGTTGGAGTACAGTCCCATTGCCTTGCGTATGCCGAGAAGCCCTTTTTCAGGCCGTTTGTCGCCGGGGAGGTTGTCCCACTTGTATCCCCCGACCGCGCCGAGAAGCACGGAGTCGGAGGCGAGGCACTTTTCCACCGTAAAGTCGGGCAGCGGCGTGCCGTATTTATCTATGGCACACCCGCCTATGGGCAGGTACTCAAACTCAAAATTGTGCCCGAACTTTTTGCCGATTTTATTCAGAACTTTGACTGCGCCCGCGCATATTTCGGGCCCTATACCGTCGCCTTCAAGTACGGCAATTTTATAGTTCATATCTCAAAACCTCTCACTTTCTCTCTTTTGCAAGGTGCGCCATAAGTCCGCCGTCTGTTATTATCTCCTGTATAAAGGGAGGGAATGGCTCCGCCTTATAGCTCTTGCCCGTCGTTTCATTCTTTATAATACCGCTGCCAAGGTCGCAGGAGACTTTGTCGCCCGCGTTGATTTCTGCGGCGGCTTCGGGACATTCGAGTATGGGAAGCCCGATATTTATGCTGTTGCGGTAAAAAATGCGCGCAAAGCTGTTTGCGATAACAAGGCTGACGCCGCTCGCCTTTATGGCGATGGGGGCGTGCTCGCGCGAAGAGCCGCAGCCGAAGTTGTCCCCTGCGACGATTATGTCGCCTGCCTTTACGTTCTTCACGAAGGAGGGGTCTATGTCCTCCATACAGTGTGAGGCGAGTTCCTTTTCCGAGGTGGTGTTGAGGTATCTCGCGGAATTATAACGTCCGTGTCTACGTCGTTGCCGTATTTAAAAACTTTACCCTGTACTTTCATAGCAGTTTAAGTGTTTTCTCCTTTCAAGTGTTAAGTCCTGAACCTGTGTGCTTAAATTTCTTCAGGTGTAGCAAGCCTGCCCGCTATCGCGCTAGCCGCCGCAACATAGGGGGAGGCGAGGTAAACTTCGCTGGTTATGTGACCCATTCTGCCCACAAAATTGCGGTTGGTGGTGGAAACGCACCTCTCGCCCTCGGCGAGTATGCCCATATGCCCGCCCA
This sequence comes from uncultured Clostridia bacterium, assembly GCA_965120435.1. GTDB lineage: Bacteria > Bacillota > Clostridia > Christensenellales > Borkfalkiaceae > Coproplasma. Next base: position 6,659 of record CBCPNE010000060.1, on the reverse strand, counting down.
GGCAGGGGCCGCAGGTGGGGGTGGAGAGAATTGCGCCAGAATTTATAAATATTTCGGCAAGGCCCTCTCTGATTGCCTGAAGATAGATTTCGTTTGTGGCGGGTATAATTATGGTGCGCACATTCTTTGCCACCTTTTTGCCCTTCAGAATACCGGCCGCCGCCCTCAGGTCGGATATTCTGCCGTTTGTGCAGCTGCCTATAACAACCTGGTCTATCTTCACGTCGCCCCATTCTTCCGGCGTCTTTGTATTTTCAGGCAGGTGGGGGAAGGAGACGGTGGGTTTAAGGGTGGAGAGGTCTATGGTGTATTCAGCCTCGTATTCGGCGTCGTCGTCCGCCATATAAATTTTGGGCGAACGCTTAAAGCGTCCGTTCATATATTCAAGCGTGAGCGCGTCTACGGGGAATATTCCGTTTTTCGCGCCTGCCTCAATGGCCATATTGCATATGGTGAACCTGTCGTCCATAGAGAGGTTCTTCACGCCGTCGCCGAAGAACTCCATAGATTTGTACAGCGCGCCGTCTACGCCTATCATTCCGATGATGTGCAGTATAAGGTCTTTGCCGCAGACGTTTTTACGGAATTTGCCTTTAAGCACGAATTTTATTGCGGAAGGCACCTTGAACCAGCACTTGCCGCTCATCATTCCCGCCGCCATATCGGTGGAGCCAACGCCCGTGGAAAAGGCGCCCAGCGCGCCGTATGTGCAGGTGTGGCTGTCCGCGCCTATCACAAGGTCGCCCGCGCCCACAAGTCCCTGTTCGGGCAGGAGCGCGTGTTCTATGCCCATAGTGCCTACGTCAAAGAAGTTTTCAAGGTTCTGTTCTTCGGCAAAATCGCGGCACAGTTTGCACTGTTGGGCGCTCTTTATATCCTTGTTGGGTGCAAAATGGTCCATAACAAGGGCAACTTTGGCGCTGTCGGCAACTTTGCCCGCGCCCGCCTTTTTAAATTCCTTTATGGCCACGGGGCCCGTAATGTCGTTGGCAAGCACCAAATCCAGCTTTGCCTCTATCAGCTGGCCGGCTTTTACTTCATTCAGTCCCGCGTGTGCCGCAAGTATCTTCTGTGACATCGTCATAGGCATGGTATGTATTCTCCTTACGTTGTTATCTGTTAAAAAATGTAATTTGTTTTTCAGGCGTGCAGCTCTTCGCGCTCTTCAATTTCGTGGCGGTCCGCTGCGAGCGGCGATTTTTCAAAGTCGAGCACCACGTTGCCCTTCACCGCGCGTGCGCGTATGGATTTGGCGCCGGGGGACAGTTCTTTCCTGCTTACGGCCGCGCCCTCAAGTTCTATGGAATAGTCGCTCTCGTCGCCCAGCATATTTGCGGCGATGTTGCCCTCCTCGGCGTTGAGTACGGCGTAATCGCAAGTCGAGCACGAAAGGCCTATGTTGCCCTTCTTTACGCGGCATTCCGCGTGCTTGCAGAAGGTCTTGTCGAGTTCCACTCTGCCGTCCGCCGCAAAGGCGTTGGCAAGGTTCTTTACCGTTATATTGTCTGCGGATACGTCCAGGGAGTCCGCCTTTATATCAAGATTTTCAAAAGTTGCGCCGCAGATTTCCGCTTTTATAGTCCTGCCGCTGATTTCTGCATCGTTAAAAATTCCGCCGTTTATTGTTACGTTGCTCTTAATGGCGTCTATTTTCAGATGAGGAACGCAGCAGTCGGACACATATATGTTCACGACGGGGTGTTTTATCTTCCAGAAGCGGGATTTGAGCTGTCTTATCGTTACGATTCCGTCGCCCTCTGCAAAGTGGGGCGCAAGATTTTTTGTGTATTCTATGTAAAGGTTAGGGCTGTCGGTGCTTATAACGTTTACGTCAGCGTTCAGCACGCCGCAATCTATCTTAACGACGTCCGCATTTGCGCGGAAAGTCGGCATCTTTCTTATTTTCATATATATAAATTATCTCCTTGATTTTGGGGCTTTGCCCTGCCCCGGCGGGAAACGCGTGCTCCCTGCGCGCTGCGGCCGCGCATTTTTTGCGCAGTCTTTTTTGCGGCCTGTCGTGTGAATATTTTTATAGTCCGCGCGGGCAATTATTGCCCGCGCGGCGGCCATATCTTACGGCCGCGCCGCACACCGTATTATTATATGCCGCGGCGCAAGCCTTCTTGCTTATTTTTTGAATATCGCGCCCTCTGAAGCGGATGTGACGCTGGCGCGGTAGCGCGCAAGATAACCGCTCACAGGTTTTACAAGCGGTTTGAAATTTTTGCGCCTCTTTTCAATCTCTCTCTCGTCAACGCGCAGGTTAAGCGCACAGTTTTCAATATCTATATCTATTATGTCGCCGTCTTTTACGAGCCCTATAAGTCCGCCTGCCGCGGCTTCGGGGCAGACGTGCCCTATGGCCGCGCCGCGGGTAGCGCCAGAAAATCTTCCATCGGTAATAAGCGCACAGTCTGCTCCAAGCCCCGCGCCCACGATGGCGGAGGTAGGGGTGAGCATTTCGCGCATGCCGGGGCCGCCTACGGGGCCTTCGTAGCGGATGACCACCACGTCGCCCTTTACAATCTTGCCGGAGGATATGGCCGCCATAGCCTCTTCCTCGCTGTCAAAGCACTTTGCGGGGCCGCTGTGCCTGTACATAGCGGGGTCTACGGCAGACTTTTTTACCACCGAGCCCTGCTCTGCAAGGTTGCCCTTTAAAATTACCAGGCCGCCCGTCTTTGAGTAGGGGGCGGAAACGGGGCGGATGACTTCCCTGTCGCGGATTTCCGCGCCTTTTACAGTTTCGGCAAGCGTTTTGCCGCTTGCTGTAAGCGCGCTGCCGTCTAAAAGTCCTGCCTTTAAAAGTTCGTTCATAACGGCAGAAATTCCGCCTGCTTCGTCAAGTTCCTCTATATAGTGTTCGCCGGCGGGTGCAAGGCGGCAGAGGTTGGGGGTTTTGGCGGAAATGCCGTTCATCAGGTCTATTGAAACTTTGTCCTTAAGCCCCGCCTCGTTGGCTATCGCCAGAAGGTGAAGCACGGAGTTGGTGGAGGCGCCTATCGCCATATCCACGGTTTCTGCGTTTTTGAATGCCTGCGCCGTCATAATGTCTGCGGGGCGTATATTCTTTTCAAGCAGGTTCATAACGGCCTCGCCCGTCTCTTTGGCGAGAGCCAGCCTGCGCGAATAAACTGCGGGAATTGTTCCGTTGCCGGGCAGAGCCATACCGAGGGCTTCGCACAGGCAGTTCATACTGTTTGCGGTGAACATACCGGAGCAGGAGCCGCAGGTGGGGCAGGCGTTACATTCAAACGCCTTTAAGGTTTCGCCGTCTATCTTGCCAGCGTTGAAGGCGCCGACCTCTTCAAACATAGTGGAAAGGGAGGTCTTTTTGCCGCGCACATGGCCGGCGAGCATCGGCCCGCCCGAAACAAATACGGAGGGTATGTTTACCCTTGCTGCCGCCATCAGCATACCGGGGATAATCTTGTCGCAGTTGCCTATAAAGACCGCCGCCTGAAAGGCGTGTGCGCGTATGAGTATCTCCGCGCTGTCTGCAATAATTTCGCGTGAGGGGAGGGAGTACCTCATTCCCGCGTGACCCATTGCAATGCCGTCGCATACGCCTATGGAGGGCACGATTACGGGCTTGCCGCCCGCCGCGATTACTCCCTCGGCCGCCGCCTTGGCTATTTCGTTCAGGTGGGTGTGGCCCGGTATTATATCGCTTTGAGCGCAGATTATGCCCACGAGCGGTTTTTTCATTTCGCTGTCAGTCCAGCCGAGCGCCCTTAAAAGGGAGCGCTGAGAACTCATATCGGTACTTTCAGAAAATATATTGTTCATACTTTTTCTCCTGTCAGTGATGGACGCGGCCTTCAGATATTGTCGCCGTAGCAGTCCCTGTCCTTCAGAGTGTGCCTGCCGCGCGCAAGCACCGTCACGCCGGTGCGCTGCATCTCTATTATGCCATAGGGTTCTATGACCTTTAAGAAGGCGTCTATCTTGGTGGGTATGCCTGTGAGTTCAAGTATCATTGTGTCTACGGAAAGGTCAACGACCTTCGCCTTGTAAATTTCTTTTACTTCCACAATCTGACTGCGTACTTCGGGCGTTGCTGGCACTTTTACGAGCAGCAGCTCCCTGTACACGCAGTCAAGTTCGTCCGCGCAGCCAATCTTCTTTACGTCGTCAAGTTTGTCCATCTGTTTTATCATCTGATACAGCTTGTATTCGTCTCCGATTAGCACGATTGTCATCCTTGAAAGTCCGGGGTCCTCCGTGGCGCACACGGAAAGGCTCTCAATGTTGTATCCGCGCCTTGCGAACAGTCCGCTTATCCTTGTGAGTACGCCGCTCTTGTTTGAAACGAGCGCCGCGATAGTGTTTTTTTTGGGGTCTTTCCTGTATTCAGCCATATCAGTTTTCCTCCATTTTCTGCATCTGCGTGTCGTAAGTCATACCCGGCTTTATCATAGGAAGAACGTTCTCGTCGCAGGAGATGCAGCAGTCTACCAGAACGGGGCCCGCGCCCTTCTTTGCGTAGTCGAACGCCTCTTTGAGGACGGGTTTTACGTCCTTTTCGCTCTTTATGCGCAGTCCCTTTGCTCCGAAGCTCTCGGCAAATTTTACATAGTCCGTCTTCTTGTCCAGAGTGGTCTGCGAAAATCTTCTGCCGTAGAATATTTTCTGCCACTGACGCACCATTCCCAAAACGCCGTTGTTCATAAGAAGTATTACAATGGGCGTGCCCTGGGTAACGGCGGTGGAGAGTTCCGTGAGATTCATATTAAAGCAGCCGTCGCCGGTTACCAGTACCGCAGGTTTGCCGCTGCCGAAGCATGCGCCTATTGCCGCGCCGAGGCCGTAACCCATTGTGCCGAGGCCGCCTGAAGAACAGAACAGGCGGGGCTTTTCAATCTTGTAGTGCTGGGCAGTCCACATCTGGTGCTGTCCTACGTCGGTTACGACGGGTATGTCCTTGGGGGCGATTTCGCACGCGGCCGTCAGAATTTTATAGGCAAGAATGGAGGTGTCCTTCTTTATGCCCTCGTCCTTTTTGAAGGCGGCGCACTCGGCCGCCCACTTGGCGCGTCCGTTCTTTTCAAGCATGGGGATAAGCGTCCTGAGGGCCTCGCCTATGTCGCACATCACATGGATGGCAGAGCGCACGTTCTTGTCTATTTCGGCGTTGTCAATGTCGATGTGAATGACCGTCTTGTTTTTGGCAAACAGGTCGCGGTTCAGAGCCACTCTGTCTGAAAAGCGCGTGCCGAGGGCGATAATCGTATCGGATTCCATAAGCGCCTTTGCCGCGGCCACCGTGCCGTGCATACCTATCATTCCAAGGCAGTGGGGGTCGTTGTCTGAAACGCAGCCCTTGCCCATAAGGGTGTATGCTACGGGGCAGTCCTGATTTTCAATCAGGCGTTGCAGAAGGGGAGAGGCGTTTGCCGAAATTATGCCGCCGCCCGCTATAATAAGCGGTTTTTTGCTCTCCATAATGGCGTTGCGCACGGCGGCCAGCCTTTCCTCCTTTACGGGGAGGGGCTTGTACGCCTCAGGAGTTTTTGGCTCGTACTCACATTCGTCAATCTGTACGTTTTTGAGTATGTCTATAAGCACGGGGCCTTTTCTGCCGCTGCTTGCTATATAAAACGCCTTGCGCACTGTGTCGGCAAGTTCGTTTACGTCTTTTACGATAAAGTTGTGCTTTGTAATCGGCATAGTGATTCCGCAGATGTCTATCTCCTGGAAGGAATCTCTGCCAAGGAGGTTTATACCCACGTTGCCCGTTATTGCAACCATTGGAATGGAATCCATATACGCCGTGGCTATGCCGGTTACAAGGTTGGTCGCTCCGGGGCCGCTGGTGGCAAAGCATACGCCCGTCTTGCCGGTGACGCGCGCATAGCCGTCTGCTGCGTGCGCCGCGCCCTGTTCGTGGGCGGTGAGTATGTGGTTTATCTTGCCGTTGCGGTAAAGCGCGTCGTAAATATCAAGCACCGTGCCGCCGGGGTATCCGAATATTGTATCCACGCCCTGTTCCAGCAGGCAGTTGATTAAAATTTCCGCTCCCTTTAATTTCATACGTTAAAACTCCTTAAATTACCGCATTATATAATAAATATATCCTTACCATTTTAAGATATTGCCGCCTTACTGTCAACAAAAAAAGGCGGCGCACGGCCAAATACTTGCCGCGCACCGCTGAATATTCGCAAAATACGGTAAAATTTTCCTTTTGTGTAAAGTTCTATGCGCTTGTTTGCATATCTTATAGTTTTTTGTAATCGGCCCCCGTGGCGCACATAACCTCTTTTGTTTCCCCGTCAGTTTTAACCTTTTCAGAAATCTCCACGCCGAATATAATCAGCACGTCGCTGCCGTCGCACAGGAGTGGGATTGTCTTTCTCAGCCGCACGGGTATCTTCTGGTCGGTAAAGTAATCGCCCAGCTTCTTTGTGCCGCCGCCGAATTTGGTGAATCTGTCCCCCGTGCGCGCAAAACGTATAATGGCGGAAGGGGGTATCTTGTCCCCGTCAAAGTTCAGGGTTTTCAACGGTGTGTCGCGGTGATTTTCCTGCAAACAAAACTTGTTATTATCCGAGCATTTTTGACAAGAAATATGTGCAATTTGGCCGCAATATTTATCTGTATTTCCGCCTGAAAAATCGGCGTACGGCGCGCCCTCGTTTTCATATCTCAGCAGG
>CBCPNE010000059.1:0-4438 GCA_965120435.1 uncultured Clostridia bacterium | reverse complement strand
AAAGGAAGCCCCCGAAGTCTGCCCCGTGTGCGCACATCCCAAGGCGTATTTCCAGATTAAACCTGAAAATTACTGATTGTATCTGTCAAGGTAGGGCGGACTGCGAAGCAGACGTCCGCGCAGAAAATTAATTATGCAAAAACGGGTCCGGTATTGTGCCGGACCCGTTTTTATACGCAGGGGCTTTCTCCGTGGCTGCGGCACATTTTGCCGCGCAGCCATAAAAACAGTCTGTAAAAGCCGTAAAAGGTGAAGAATATCGCCACATAGAAGGCGTACAATGCGACAATGTACAGCATGTTTATTTCATACCCGAACAGCTCCGGTGTGACGTATGCCGGCACTTCAAACGGCAGAGGATTAATCTGCGTGAAGGAGTAGTTGGGCAGGGCGTCCGTGCCGTAGAGGCCGAGTTCCGTCAGGTAATTTGTGACGGCCGCGCTTGAAATGCTCGCCGCGATAATCACCAGCAGATAGTATATAAGAGGAATTATACAGTCTTTTATTCTGAATTTATACATCCCCAGCGCCGACGGCAGCACGCACAGTATAAACAGCAGGCAGTGGGTGAATACAAAGTAGAGTATGGAGTAGCTGCAGAATATTCCGTAGTCAGACATACTATCCTTTGCAAAGTAGACAAACACAGACACCGCCCCGCCCGCGTGGACGAAGAAGGAGATGGAGTACAGCGTCTTTCTGTTCATAAACACCGAAAGTGCGGCCGTGTACACGCCTATGTTGCATATAAACAGCGGCACGCAGGCGAACACTGTGCGATATACGTTATAGCCGTCGCCCATTACCATACTGTCCTTGCTGTGGTACTGAAGGAGCAGCACGCCCGCAGCGGCGCACAGCCAGCGCCTGCGCTCTTCCGGCGGTTTTTTGCGCAGGAAGAAGTACGCTCCGATTGTGAACCCCGCAAGCGCCAATATGGCGAGCAGGTGCCAGATTGTAAAGTTTCTGAAGCGCAGAAAGCTGTCCTGCGCAATCTGCGATATGTCAAAAAAGTTTTCAAATATGTTCAGCGGCACGCAGGCTGCCATCGCGGCCGCGAGGTATATAAAGCTGTTTGCGCGCACTCTGAAGCCGAATCTGTCGAACAGGCAGGCGCAGACCAAAGTCATTGTTATGCTCTCAAGCGAAAACAGCGTTATGTGCGCCCACTTGGGTATGAACAGGTTTATGCTGTTGTAAATGAGTTGTTCGGCGGTGTCGGCGGCGGGGGTAATGTCAAAAAAGCCGCCCGCCGTACACAGTGAAACTATGGCGGCAACGGGCGTCAGATAGCGCGCGCAGTCGGCGCACCTGCGGTTGCCGAAGAACACCGCGCCGCTTATCAGCACAAGTCCCGCCTTCTTCAGCCACTGGCTGAGGCAGAAGACAACTCCGAACTGCGTAAATCTGTTGAATATGTAGTAGTCCGACACGGTGAACGTAAGCGCCAGCGCGCAGGCGAGCATCAGGCACGCGCTTATCTTCCCGGTCAGCGACAGTATTCTGCTCTGCGTCATATCTTTGAATATCTCCGCCCTAATAAATTCTGTATAATTATATAGGACATATCCCGCTTTGTCAACGCAGGGGTTAAGATGACGGTCTGCGCTCGTTTTTTTTGTGAATACTGTTGCAAAATTGCGGCGTTTTCAGTATAATCTGTAATGGCGCGGACGCGCCGCACGGAGAAATTTATGAAGCAGATTTTCAATCCGTTTTTGCCGCTTTACGAATACATTCCCGACGGCGAACCGCACGTATTCGGCGACAGAGTGTACCTGTTCGGCAGTCACGACCGCTTCGGCGGAGAGGCGTTCTGTCTTAACGATTACGTCTGTTGGTCTGCGCCGACGGACAACCTCAGGGACTGGAGGTATGAGGGGGTAATTTACCGCAAGGAGCAGGACCCCCTCAATCCCGAAGGCAAACACACGCTGTTTGCGCCCGACGTTTGCAGGGGCGCGGACGGGAGATATTATCTGTATTACGCGCTGGACTTCCTGAGCGTAATCTCCGTCGCCGTGTGCGACACCCCCGCCGGCAGGTATGAATTTTACGGGCACGTCCGCTTTAAGGACGGGCATGCGCTGTCCTCGCGCGAGGGCGAGCCGTATGCCTTCGACCCCGCGGTATTTACAGAGGGCGGCGCGGCATATCTCTATATAGGATATTGCCCCTATCCGCCCCGCCACCTGATGGAGGTGCCCAAAACTTACACGCACGCGTGGGTGTACAGGCTTGCGCCCGATATGCTCACCATACTCGGCGAGCCAAAGCCCGTCGCGCCGTCGTTTTCCAATTCGCAGGGTACGGGCTTTGAGGGGCACGAATTTTTTGAGGCCTCCTCTATGCGCAAGGCGGAGGGGAGATATTATTTCATATATTCCTCATACTACGGGCACGAGCTGTGCTATGCCGTATCCGACAGGCCTGACGGAAAGTTTGAATACGGCGGCGCCATAATTTCAAACGGCGATATAGGGATAGGCGGCATTACCGATGAAAATGACTGCAACGGATATATAGGCAACAATCACGGCTCCATTGAGAAGATAGGCGGCAGGTGGTATGTGTTTTATCACCGCCACACCAACAGAACCAGCTTTTCCCGCCAGGCCTGCGCGGAGCGCATTGAAATTCTGCCCGACGGCCGTATTCCGCAGGCAGAGATGACAAGCTGCGGCCTCAACGGCGGCCCGCTGGAGGGCAGGGGGAGCTATCCCGCGGCCATAGCGTGCAATTTAAGGAGCGCCTGCGGCACTATGCGCGGAGATATACCCGCGGACGGTCCTCACCCCTACATAACGCAGGACGGCCCCGACGGAATGGAGGAGGCGGATATTCACATAGCCAACTTGAAGGACGGCGCGCAGTGCGGTTTCAAATACTTCCGCGCCTGCGGTGCGGCGGAAATTGCCGTAACCGTCCGCGGAAGTGCGGAAGGCTTCTTCAGCGTATCGGACGGCGTGCGCGAGCTTGCGCGGATAGATTTGTCGCCGTGCGGCAAGTGGACGGAATTTTCCGCACCGTTCAGCGAACACGGGCGTAAATATGCGCTGTACTTTACCTACTATGGCGGAGGGGCGGTTGATTTTCTCAGTTTTGAACTCAGATAAAAATGTTGCGCCCCCTTGCGTTTTGCTTAAAAATAATTTATAATGTTACAGACGCGGCGGCGTGCCGCCCGTTAATAGTACCAAGGATTTTTATTTATGGAGAAAAAATTTATTCTGTCGACCGATTCGACCTGCGACCTTTATGCCGGCTTTGTTCAGAGCAACGACATAAAGTTCGTAAGCCTCACCTATACGGTGGAGGACAAAGAGGGCAAATTCACAGACGGGCTGGATAATTTTACCGATTATTCGCAGTACGTCAACTTCTATGAAAAGCTGCGCCAGGGCTGTTTTTCGCGCACCTCTATGCTCAACTACGAGAGCCACTATCAGCACTTTCTCGCCCTCGCAAAGGAGGGCGCAAAGGATGTGGTGCATTTCACCATATCCAGCGGGCTCTCTCCCACGGTTACCGTTGCGGAAAAGGCCGCCGCCGAAATCAGGAAAGATTACCCCGATTTCAACGTGTATGCCGTGGACTCTCTTTCGGCTACCATAGGCCAGGGCGCGCTCGTGCGCGCGGCGCTCAGACTGCGCGACGAGGGCAAAACCGCCGCAGAGGCGGTTGAATACGTCAAGGAACTGCGCTTTCATCTTCAGTACGTCGGGGCCGCAAACGACCTCAACTATCTCAAGCGCGGCGGAAGGGTGTCCGCCGTGGCGGCAATGGCGGGCAGTATGCTCGGCATAAAACCCATACTCTCTTTCAACAACGAGGGCAAGCTTGTGGTTGTGGACAAAGTGCGCGGAATGAAGAAGGTCTTTTCATATGCGCTTGAAAAGATGGAGAGGTTTCCGCTGTCGGCGGAAAACAGCCTTGTTTGGATAGTGCATACAGACGCGCCCAAGGAGGCGGAGGAACTTGCCGCCGCCATAGAGGGTAAGTTCGGGATAAAGCCTGACGTATCCATAATGGGCCCCGTGATAGGTTCTCACGTCGGCCCCGGCGCGGTGGCTGTGCTGTGGAAGTCTGACAAGGTCAGGGAAGACGGCTGAGGCCTGCGCCTGTACGGCGAGATTTATACAGATATAACAAAAGCAGCTGCGTTTGCTTCGCGGCTGCTTTTGTTTGTGCATTTTTATTGTTCTTACGGAGCCGACGGTGAGAAAGGTTCCGCAGGGGTATTCAGATAATTGTTTACTATTTATTTTAGCGGCTTGTTTTATTGACTGGCTGATTAAGTTTATTTTCAAAAAAATACGAAACAAAAAGATTAATGTGTGGATACATACACTATAAATAAATGCAGCGGGGGGGGGGGGGGGGGGGGGGGCCGCTGCGATTTTGGTTTTTCTTTTTTTACTTTCTTTTTCTTTCCCCT
>CBCPNE010000058.1:0-2610 GCA_965120435.1 uncultured Clostridia bacterium | reverse complement strand
AGGGCAGGAAAAAGCTTAAAATTTTTTCAAAAAGCGTGTTTTTGATTGACACCGCCCCTTTTATGTGCTAAACTTTTGGCACACCTTGAAGGGGTGTAATTTTTTTGTACGGAGTTTTCTATAATGAAAAAGGCAACGGTAAGGGCCAAGATAACCTTAGAATGTACGGAGTGCAAGCACAGGAATTACGACAGCTACAAGAACAAGCGTAACGACCCCGACAGGCTTACCATGTCCAAGTATTGCCCGTTCTGCAAGAAGCATACCGAGCATAAGGAGACCAAGTAACCCACGGTTGAGTTACGCGGTCTGAATACGCGGCCGTGCGGCCGCACATTAACGGCGCAACGCGCCGCAAGAGGTTGAATTATGGCAGCACAAAACAAAGGCGAAGTAAAAAAGCCCAACATATTTGTCCGCGCGGGCAGGAAGCTTAAAGAGACGTTCTCAGAGCTGAAAAGGGTCACATGGCCCTCCTTCCCCAAGGTTTTAAAGGCGACGGGCGTGGTTCTGGTTATCGTGCTTGTATTCCTCATAGTGGTTACGGGCATAAACTCAGGACTGCAGGCGCTGCTCAAGCTAATTTCCGATATAGGTGTGGAGAGTTAAATAATATGGCAGACAATGCTCAGCAGCCTTGCTGGTATATCCTTCACACATACTCCGGTTACGAGGCTATGGTGAAGGACAGCCTTGAAAGGCTTATAGAAAATAATAACCTTCAGTCGCAGATTTTCGACGTAAAGATTCCTATGGAGACCACCATAGAGGAAATGAACGGCAAGCGCAAGCTTGTGGAACGCAAGCTGCTGCCGTGCTACGTCTTTATAAAGATGATATATTCCAATCAGCTGTGGTACTGGGTCACCAACACGCGCGGCGTTACGGGCTTTGTCGGCCCCCAGGGCAGACCTATCCCTATGAAGGAGGCAGAAATCCGCAAGATGCGCCTTGAAGAGGTGGCGATAGACGCAGATTTCGCCGTTGGCGACAAGGTCAGCATAGACGCAGGCCCGCTTGAAGGTTTTGAGGGAACTATAAGAGAGCTCAACGATACCGCCCAGAAGGCGCTTGTAAACGTGGAACTGTTCGGCAGGACAACGGACGTGGAAGTGGAGTACATTCAGATACGCCGCATAGAAGAGCCTGCCCCCCAGGAAAACAAAGAGTAATTTTTAATACGTTTTATACCGCGGCGGCACACAGCGCTTTGGCAGTGCGCGGCGGAATAAATATCCGCGGCTTTCCGCGGAAAAGTTCGTGGGAGAGCGCGTCAAATTTATCTCAGGGCGCGTTTCGCTATCACCACACAGGAGGACTTTAATTTATGGCAAAAAAGATAACCGCTGTAGTTAAATTGCAGCTCCCCGCCGGCAAGGCCACGCCTGCGCCCCCCGTAGGTTCCACCCTCGGCCCTCACGGCATAAACATTCCCGGTTTCACCAAGGAATTCAACGCAAAAACTGCGGATAAGGCCGGCCTCATCATTCCTTGCGTAGTAACCATCTATCAGGACAGAAGCTTTACCTTCGTTCTCAAAACGCCCCCTACGCCCGTACTCATCAAAAAGGCGCTGGGCATAGAGACGGCGAGCGCCCGCCCCAACAGGGATAAAGTAGGCAAGCTCACCAAGGCTCAGGTAGAAGAGATTGCAAAGACCAAGATGCCCGACCTCAACTGCTCCGATTTAGAGGCGGCAATGAGCATGGTAAAGGGCACCGCGCGCTCTATGGGCGTAACCGTGGAAGAGTAACCCAAGGGCGCGTTTCAGAACAAGTGGGAGAGGGGATTATAAATTCCAAAAGTCGGCCCCTCGCAAATTACCACACGGAGGATTATATTAATGAAAGTTGGCAAGAAGTACGCTGAAAGCGTTAAATCTTACGAGCATTCCAAAGCATACGACCCCGCAGAGGCGGTGAACCTTGCGCTGTCTACCGCTAAGGCCAAATTTGACGAAACTATAGAACTTCACGTTCGCCTCGGCGTAGACCCCCGCCAGGCAGACCAGCAGGTGCGCGGCGTGTTAGTTCTTCCCAACGGCACCGGCAAGACCAAGAAGGTGCTCGTTATAGCAAAGGGCGAAAGGGCGGACGCGGCAAAGGCTGCAGGCGCAGATTATGTCGGCGCGGAAGAGACCATTCAGAAAATCCAGCAGGAAAACTGGTTTGATTTCGACGTAATGATAACCACGCCCGATATGATGGGCGTAGTAGGCCGCATAGGCCGTGTTCTCGGCCCCAAGGGTCTTATGCCCAACCCCAAGTCCGGCACTGTTACAATGGACGTGGCAAAGGCCGTGCAGGAAGTTAAGGCAGGTAAGGTTGAATACCGTCTGGACAAGACGGCTATAATCCACTGCCCCATAGGCAAAAAGTCTTTCGGCGCAGAAAAGATTACGGAAAACTTCAACGCCCTTATGGACGCGATAGTTAAGGCTAAGCCTTCGGCTGCAAAGGGTCAGTATATCAAGAGCGTAACGCTTACCTCTACGATGGGCCCCGGTGTGCGTGTGAATTACAACAAGGGTTAATAAAACTTCATATAAGCGGCGCATAACTTTGTCGCGCTTGCGGGTGTTTTTGGTCACTTACCATCAAGTAAGCTCAC
>CBCPNE010000057.1:0-9498 GCA_965120435.1 uncultured Clostridia bacterium | reverse complement strand
AGGGAACAGGGGAGCGCGGGTGCGACGTTTCCCCCCTGCCCATTGTTTATTGGGTGCGCGCCGCAGCGCACAAGGGCTACGCGCCCTCGCCGTCCTCCTTCTATGCCGCATACCTCGCGCCGGGCAAGGCGGCCTATTCTGCCGTGGGCAGACCCTCCCCTGAGTACGCGCTGGAAGTGATAAAGCGCAGCGGCGGCATATCCTCGCTTGCGCATCCCGGCCGCATAGAGCTGTCTGCGCAAAACAAGAGGGAGCTGATAGCGCGGCTGTGCGCGCAAGGACTGGACGGCATAGAAGCCGTATATTCGGGGCATACTGTGGAAGAGACGGCTTACTTCAGGGAGGTGGCCGCAAGACATGGGCTCCTGGTGACGGGCGGTTCCGACACGCACTATGCCGAAGGCAACAGGGCGGTGGGAACGCCTGAATTTTACCCTTCGGAAGAGTTTCTTGCGGCCCTTGGCATAAATTGAATTCACTGCTGAAAAAAATATTTGCAATTCTGGCTTTGCCCGCGCTCGCCGCGGGCATAATCTTTATGTGCGGCTTTGCCCGCAGACTGCCGCAGGGCACAACGGTAAACGGGGTTTCTGTGGGCGGTATGACGGAGTGCGCCGCAATCCGCGCCGTGCGCGCGGACATAGCGGCCGACCTGAATGGCAGGGAGCTTAAAATATGTTCGCCTGCAAACGTGTACGCATTTTCATATCCGGAAATTTCCTTCAGGGACAACCTGAAAACCGTCGTGGCGCACATCCGCCGCGGCGGACAGTATCTTGCCCGCGCTGAATATTTCCTCAACGGGCTGGACTGCATTGTTTCGGCCATATGCGAGGACGAGTACGCCGCCGTGCGCGAACCTGAGGCAATCTTCAACGGCGGCGAGGGTGAGGCCTTTGAGTATGTGGAGGAGAGCGACGGCCTGGTTGCAAATCCCAAGGCCCTGAAGGCGGGCATACTCGCCTCCCTGGCGGAAAGGCGTTACGGCGGCGACTTTGCGGAGGTCACCCTCTCCGTCAGGCGCATAAGTCCCAAAGGCAGTCTGGCGGCGGTGAAGGAGCGCACGGCGCGGCTGTCCGCTTACACCACCTACTTTGACGGCGAAAATCTGCCCCGTGCGGGCAATATACGCCTTGCGGGGCAAAAGATAAGCGGCTGCGTGCTGGGTGCGGGTGAAGTTTTTTCCTTCAACGGGCGCGTCGGGCCGCGGACGGAAGAGAACGGCTTTCTGCCCGCAAAAATTATTTCCGGCAGAAAGTATGTGTACGGCGCGGGCGGCGGCGTGTGCCAGGTGAGTACCACTCTGTACAACGCCGCCCTGCTTGCCGGGCTTGAGGTTACGGAATATCACCCGCACAGCCTTGCGGTGGGGTACGTCGGCCCCTCGCGCGACGCAATGGTCAGCGGCAATTACTGCGACCTGAAGTTTGCAAACTGCACGGGCAGTCCCGTATATATCCGCGTACTCACGGGGAAGTCCTTCGTCCGCTGCGAGATATACGGACTGTGGGACGGAGCAAGCTATTCGCTCTCTTCCCGGTCAAGGGAGGGCGAGGACGGGCTTGAGAGCGAGTGTTACCTCACCGTTACCCGCGGGGAGGACAGCGTGACCCGCCTTTTGCGCAGGGACAGATACCTCACGGAGATGAAGGACGCGGAAGAGGACGTGCGGGACGAAGCCGTGCGTCAGCCCGCCGTGTAAAAAATCCCGTCAATTTTATTGTGTTTTTCCGCGGCGTGTGTTACAATATATAGTGGGTATAAATTATACATTTTTTTCAGTGACTTATGGAAAGAACGCTTATTGCAAATCTGTATGCGCACGGGCAGAGCCTCGGCGGAGCCGAAGCCGAAATATGCGGCTGGGTGCGTTCGGTCAGGGACGGCAAAAATTTTGCCTTTATAGAGCTGAACGACGGCTCCTGCCAAAAGAGCTGCCAGGTGGTTGCCGAACGCTCCGTCCTCGCCTGTTACGACAGCGTCGTCCGCTGCGGCGTGGGCGCGGCGCTTCGGGTGCGCGGCACCGTGGTACTCACCCCGCAGCTTAAACAGCCTTTTGAACTGCATGCAGATTACATCGCGGTGGAGGGTAGCTCTTCCCCCGATTACCCGCTCCAGAAAAAGCGGCACTCGGCTGAATTTCTGCGCGGCATTGCGCACCTCCGCCCCAGAACCAACCTGTTCGGCGCGGTGTTCCGCATCCGTTCGCAGGCCGCCTACGCCATTCACAGCTTCTTTCACGAAAGGGGCTTCGTATATGTACACACCCCGATAATCACGGGGTCGGACTGCGAGGGCGCGGGCGCAATGTTCAGGGTGACTGCGCTGCCCGCGGGCGAAACCGATTACAGAAGCGACTTCTTCGGCAGGCGCGCCGCGCTCACCGTTTCAGGCCAGCTGAACGCAGAGGCCTTCGCGCTTGCGTTTTCAAACGTATATACCTTCGGGCCGACCTTCCGCGCCGAAAATTCCAACACCGCCCGTCACGCCGCGGAGTTCTGGATGATAGAACCGGAGATGGCATTCTGCGACCTCGCGGGCGATATGGACGTGGCGGAGGCGATGACGTCGTATGTGGCCGCGTATGTGCACGACAGGTGCGCGGACGACATAGAATTTCTCACCGCCCGCGTCTGCGGCGAACTTCCTTCCCGTTATGCCGCGCTGGAGGCGGGCGGATTTGTCCGACTGTCATATACGGAAGCCGTGAATATCCTGAAGGGCGCCATAGGCGGCGGACGCCGCTTTGAGTTCCCCGTGGAGTGGGGGGTGCGACCTCCAGAGCGAGCACGAGAGATACCTCACGGAGGAATATTTTAAAAAGCCCGTCTTTCTCACCGACTATCCCAAGGAGATAAAGGCCTTCTATATGCGCCTCAACGACGACGGCAAGACGGTTGCTGCGGCCGACCTGCTTGTGCCCGGCATAGGCGAGCTTGTGGGCGGAAGCCAAAGGGAAGAGCGGACGGAGCTGCTTGAAAGGCGGATGAGGGAGTGCGGCCTGAGCGCGGACGATTACGCATGGTATGCCGACCTGAGAAAGTACGGCGGGTGCATACATTCGGGATTCGGTATGGGCTTTGAAAGGCTTATAATGTATCTCACGGGCGTATCCAACATACGCGACGCCATACCGTTCCCCCGCACAGTGGGCAACCTCCTGTACTGATAAAAATAAAACCGCCGCCTGAGCGGCGCAAAGGTAATCTGATGATAAAGATAATTGTTGACGCTATGGGCGGGGACAACGCCCCCGCCGCCATAGTAGAGGGCACCGTAAAGGCGCTTGAGAAGGACGCAGAACTGTACATAATTCTTGCGGGCAGGGCGGAGGACGTCCGCGCGGAGCTTTCTAAATTTTCCTACGACAAATCGCGCGTGGAAATTATGGACTGCCGCGACGTGATAGATATGAACGACATCCCCACCGAGGCCATAAAGAAGAGCGAATCTTCAATGGTGAAGGCGTACAGGGCGCTTAAATCGCAGGACGACATAGCCGGCCTTGTAACCGCAGGTTCAACGGGCGCGGCCATAGCGGGCGGCCAGCTCATTCTGGGCAGGATACGCGGCATAAAGCGCGCCGCGCTCTGTCCCGCAATTCCCAACATAAACGGCGGCTATACCCTGCTTTGCGACTGCGGCGCAAACGCCGAGTGCAAGCCCTCAATGCTGTGCCAGTTCGCCGTACTCGCCTCTGCCTACGCTTCTGTCAGGTTCGGTACGGAAAACCCTCGGGTGGGACTTCTTAACAACGGTACTGAAGAACACAAGGGCGATACCCTCCGGCAGGAAACTTATAAACTGCTGTCAAAGATGGACGTAATAAATTTTGCCGGCAACGTGGAGGGGCGCGACATAACCATAGGCGACTGCGACGTCGTTATAGCGGACGGCTTTTCGGGCAACGTGTCGCTCAAATCTATAGAGGGCTGCGCAAAGCTTATGCTCTCCGTGATAAAGAAGGAGGCCACGTCAACCCTCTCCGCCAAGATAGGCGCCGCGTTTATGATGAAGGCGTTCAGGCGCATAGCCGCAAAGCTTGACTTCGAGGCGGTTGGCGGCGCTCTGCTCCTCGGCCTCAAAAAGGTCGTGGTCAAAAGTCACGGTTCCTCCAAGGCGCGCACAATAACCGCCGCCGTGGAGAGCGCGGCTGCAATTTACCGCGGCAACCTTATAGCAAAGGTGGAGGATATGCTTTCCTCCGTGGACTGGGCCAACCTCATTCCGAAAGAGGAATAAGCGGTGAAGGACAGGGAGTTCTCCCGGCTGTACAGAAAGCTGGGCTATAAATTCCGCAATCCCGCGCTTCTGGCGCGCGCACTCACACATTCCTCGGCGTCTCACAGTGAAAATAACGAACAGCTTGAATTTTTAGGCGATTCGGTGATACAGCTCGTGGTCACTCGCTCGCTGTACGCCGCGGGCGGAAGCGAGGGCAGTATGACTGCCGAGCGGCAGAGGCTGGTTTCCCACGCGCCGCTCAAAGATGCCTCACGGCGGCTTGGACTCCCCGACTGCATAATAAAGGGTTCCGCCGACATAGGCGAAAAGGCTCTCTCCTCCGTGTATGAAGCGGTGGCGGGCGCGGTGTTTGCCGACGGCGGGTACGCGGCGGCCGAAAAATTTGTGCTGCGCACCCTGATGGCCGCCCACACCGAGGCGCCGGAAAATTTCAAGGGCAGACTTCAGGAATATTTGCAGGGGCGCAAAAAGGAGAGGCCTGTGTACGCCACGGCCCAGGTGGGGGGAACGGCCAACAGACCCCTGTTCAGGTGCGTTCTCGCCGCGGACGGAAAGTACTTTGAAGGCGAGGGCGGCAGCAAGGCAGAGGCCGAACGGGCCGCGGCGGAAAGAGCAATTTGCTTTTTTGAAAAGCGTCGCGGATGAATATAAATAAATTTACGGCGGCTTCCGCGCGAGGCTGCCTTCGGGAAAAATAAGTATGATAACTTTCAAACAGATAGAGCTTGTCGGCTTTAAATCGTTTGCCGATAAAACGGTAATTCCTTTTACTGACGGCGTTACCTGCATAGTCGGGCCCAACGGGTGCGGCAAGTCCAACGTTGCAGACGCTATACGCTGGGTTCTCGGCGAACAGTCTGCCAAGATGATGCGCGGTTCGCAGATGCTTGACGTAATCTTCAACGGGACGGAAAAGCGCCGCCCCACATCGTTCTGCGAGGTAACTCTCTCTTTCGACAACACCTCCCGCATATTCAATATAGATATGGACGAGGTGGAGATGACCAGAAGGCTGTATCGCGACGGCACAAGCGAATACCTTTTAAACCGCGAAACCTCCAGGATGAAGGTGCTCACCGGCCTTCTGCACGGCGCGGGCGCAGCCAAAGAGGGCTACTCCATCATAGGGCAGGGCAGGATAGAGATGATAATGAACGCCAAGCCCGAAGACAGGCGCTCCATCTTTGAGGAGGCCACAGGCATTTCCATCTACAAGGAGAGAAAGGCCGACGCCGAGCGCAAACTTTCCGCCGCGCGCGACAACCTGTATGTGTTCCTCCAGAGGATGCACGAGGTAGAGCGCCAGCTCGGCCCCGCGGAAAAGGCGGCTGAAAGCGCGATAAAGTATGAGGAGCTGTACTCAAAACTGCGCGAAAGCGAGATTAATTTATACATATACCAGCACGACACCAGCGCCGAGCGCAAGCAGAAGATAAACGACAGAATAGATTCCTGCACGGCGGAGATTGAAAAACTTTCCGCGCGCTCAGACGAAATTTTAAAGGAATACGACAAGAGCCGCGACGCATTGAACGACGCGGACAAGGAACTTGCCGACCTCAACGAAAGGCTTCTCCGCTACACCGTGGGCATCCAGCAGAAGACGGGCGAGGGCAAGGTGTTGCAGGAAAAGGCCAACTCCGTCAAGGAAAAACTGCGCACCGCGCAGGAGGACGTAAACTTTTCCTCCAGGCGCATTGACGAGATTGAAAAGGAGATTCGCAGGGCGGAGGATTACAACAAAAAGAACGCCGACCGCATAGAAAAGCTTGCGCAGGCCTGCGCAGAAGCGGAGGAGGAGCTGGCCTCAATCTCCCGCGAGATAGGCGAGTTTGAGGCGATGACGGACGAAAACCGCAAAAAGGTTATGGACACCTTCCGCGACCTTTCAGACCTCAACAAGAATATGGGCTCCATAGAGGCTCAGCGCGAACTTCTCAACGAGCGCCTTGCCGAAGTGCAGGCCACCCTCAGCGAGATTATGTCGCTGCGCGACGGGTATAAGCGCGACTATGACGAAGGCATAAAAAAGCACGGCGAACTCACCGGGTTCATTGCGAACGAAAACCAGATGCTTGAGGCGGCTGCCAAGGCGGTGCGCGACTGCGAGGAAAACATTCAGTCCTGCGTGCGCAGGGCCTATGACTGCCGCTCCCAGGCGGAGACCCTTGCAGACACGCTCGCAAGGGAACAGGCCCTCAGGGACAAGCTTGAAGGCTATATCTACTCCGTGCAGAATCTTATGCGCGACGCAAAGGCCTATCCCGAAGTTTCCTCTAAAATCCAGGGCCTCATTGCGGACATAGTCACCACGGAAAAGGACTATGAAATAGCTATAGAAACGGCTTTCGGCGGGGCTATGCAGAACATAGTAACCGCCACGCGCGACGACGCGAAGTTCCTCATAGAACACCTCAAGCGCACGCGCGGCGGACAGGTAACGTTCCTCCCCGTAGAGGCTCTCCGTCCCCGCTTTGAGAGCGATTCCATACGCTCCGCGGTGAAGGAAAAGGGTGCGATAGGCTTTGCCGTAGACCTTGTTACTTTCAGCAAGAAGTACGACAACGTAATCAGGTATCTTCTTGGCAATACGCTTATCTGCGACGACATAAACAGCGCCACGGCGATAGCCACCCGCTATCCGCGCGCATTCAAGATAGTGACGCTTGACGGCGACGTGATAAACAGTTCGGGTTCTATGACTGGCGGCTCCAGAAAGAGCAATACGGGTAACCTGCTTGCCACGGAGCGCAAGGTCAAGGAATACGAAAAGCAGATTGAAGAGAAGAAGCAGGGGCTGAAGCGCGCAAATATGCAGCGCGAAAATTATGAAAAGGAGCTTGTGGAAAAGCGCGCCGCGCTTGAAAATCTGCGCGAACGCTGCCAGACTTCCCGCTCAGAACTCGCCGCAAACGAGCAGCTGCAGGAGAGCCTTTTGAAACAGCTCTCTGCGGAAGAGAGCAGACTTTCCGTATTCAAACAGACGGCGGAAATGATTGAGGGCAGGCTTGCCGAACTTGAGGGCAGGTACAGCGACGCCACCCGCGGCGCAAGCGACCTCTCCGCCCAGTCGGACAAGGCCTCCTCCGCGATTGAAAATATAAGCACCAAGTATGACGAACTCGTCGCAAAGCGGGACGACAGGCTCTCAAAGCTCAACTCTGCCCGCGTGGAAAAGGCTTCGCTTGACGCGGCAATCAAGTCCGGCGCGGAGAACGCCGCCCGTTTAAGCAGCGAAAAAGAGGAGCTTATCGCAAAGATAGCTCGCACGCGCGCCTCCATTCCCGATATTGAAAGGGAGCTGGAAGAACTCAACCGCCAGGCGGAACACTCCGCGCTTACTGCTGACGAACAGGCCGTCGTGGACGACATCCGCGCGCGCATAAAGCAGACCACGCTCGGCAAAGTGGCCTTTAACGAGCGCATTAAAGAGATTGACGTTGAAAGACTTTCGCTCTCCAACCGCATAGACGAACTCAGGGAAAAGCGCACCAACCAGCAGATAGCGCTCACCAAGCTGGACGCCGACCTTGAAAATATGCAGCAGCGCATAATGGAAGAGTACGGCGAGGATTACGAGGGCTGCGTCAAATACAAGTTGGAGGAATTTGACCATTCCTCCGCGCCCGGCAACATTTCCTCCTTAAAACGCCAGATAACTATGCTCGGAGCGGTAAACCCCAACGCCGTTGCGGAGTACAGGGAGATAAAGGAACGCTACGACAAGATGTCCTCCGACAAGGCCGATATGGAAAAGGCCATAGATGACCTCAGCGTGGCGCTGGACGAGATACGCCAGGAGATGCTGCGCATATTCAACGAGGGCTTCACGCAGATAAACGAAAACTTCAAACAGACCTTTAAAGAGCTGTTCGGCGGCGGCAGGGCAGAGCTGGAGCTTGACTATACCGACTGCGAAGACCCGCTTGACGCGGGCGTGGAAATACAGGCCTGTCCTCCCGGCAAAAAGCTTACAAAAATTTCGTTGCTCTCCGGCGGCGAGCGCGCCCTCACGGCAATAGCAATACTGTTCGCAATCATCGGTATGCGCCCTATGCCGTTCTGCGTGCTGGACGAGATAGAGGCCGCTCTGGACGAGGCGAACGTAGGCAGGTATGCAAAGTACCTCAAAAAGTTCTCTACGGAAACGCAGTTCATAGTTATAACGCACAGAAAGCCCACTATGGAGAACGCGGACAACCTGTTCGGCGTTACTATGGAGGAAAAGGGCGTATCCAAGATAGTTTCCGTCAAGCTTTCGGAAGTGGAGTCCCGTCTGGGCGGCGACACCGTTATGTAATCGTTGCGGCAGCCCGTGCGCGCGCATGGGCTGCCGCATTGAACAGTACACTCCCAGGGAGGTTATATGGGCATTTTTTCAAAGATAGCCGGCGCGCTTAAAAAGACAAAGGCCAACCTTGGCGGCGCCATAAAGTCGCTCTTTTCACGCAACAAGCTCGGCGACGAGTTCTATGAAGAGCTTGAAGAAATTTTAATCTCCGCCGACATATCCGTCACCACCGCGGAAGAGACGGTGGACCAGCTCCGCGCAGAGGCCAAAAAGGAAAAGCTTAGGGATGAAGAGTATGTGGTAAGCCTCCTGAAGGATATTCTGGAGGATACCCTCACCCGCGCGGAAGTGCCTGAAATCAGGTACCCTGCGGTCATTATGCTGATAGGCGTAAACGGCGTGGGCAAGACGACCACGGTGGGCAAGCTGGCGGACTATTTTTTAAGGCAAAAAAAGACGGTAACCGTTGCTGCGGCGGACACCTTCCGCGCGGCGGCGGCCGACCAGCTTACAATCTGGGCGGACAGAGCGGGCGTAAGGATAGTCAAGCACGAGGAGGGCAGCGACCCCTCCGCAGTGGTGTTTGACGCGCTCTCTTCAGTAAAGGCGAAGGGCACGGACGTACTAATTGTAGACACCGCCGGCAGACTGCATGTAAAGGCCAACCTTATGGAGGAACTCAAAAAGATTTCCCGCGTAATATCCCGCGAATATCCGCAGGCCAACGTGTATAAACTGCTCGTTCTGGACGCAACCACGGGCAACAACGCCATAAATCAGGCCAGACTGTTTGACGAGGCCGTGGAACTTGACGGCATAGTGCTGACCAAGCTCGATTCCACTGCAAAGGGCGGCTTTGTAATCTCGCTGTGCGGCGAGCTGGAAATCCCCGTGATGTTTGTGGGCACGGGCGAAAAGATAGGCGACCTGGAGGCGTTTGACGCCGAAGAGTTCATTGACGG